>JAHDII010000005.1 GCA_020630895.1 Saprospiraceae bacterium | reverse complement strand
GGATAGATTCAAATGCCAATGGTATTCAAGATGGCGGAGAAACAGGTCTTGATGGTGTGACAGTAAATTTATATGCAGATGTAGATCAAAATGGAATTACAGATGGAGCTGCTATTAATACCTCTATAACTGCTGGTGGAGGATTATATAGTTTCACAGGGATAGCCGCAGGAGATTACTTAGTAGAATTTATAGCACCTGCTGGATATAGTTTAAGTACACAAAATGTGGGGGGAGATGATGCAATTGATTCTGATGCCAATACTACAACAGGTTTAACAACAACAATTAATATTTCTATAGGAGAAATTGATAATACTATAGATGCAGGGATGTATCAATTAGCATCTCTCGGCGATTATGTATGGATAGATTCAAATGCCAATGGTATTCAAGATGGCGGAGAAACAGGTCTTGATGGAGTAACTGTAAACTTATATGCAGATGTAGATCAAAATGGGATTGCAGATGGAGCTGCTATTAATAGTACAATAACCTCTGGTGGAGGTGCTTATAGTTTTACTGGATTAGTTCCTAGTTCTTATTTAGTAGAATTTGTGGAACCTGCTTTATATGATTTTAGTCCTCAAGATTTAGGAGGAGATGATAATCTAGATTCTGATGCCAATTCAACAAGTGGTCTAAGTTCTACAATTAATCTTTCAAGTGGTGCAACCAATAATACTATAGATGCAGGGGTGTATCAATTAGCGAGTATAGGAGATTTTGTTTGGTTAGATACTAATAATAATGGTATTCAAGATGGAGGAGAAGTAGGAATAAGTGGAGTAACTATTAATTTATATCAAGATACTAATAGTGATGGAATACCTGATGGTGTATCCATTCAAACGACTACAACAGGAGGGTTAGGTGATTATAATTTTATAAATTTGATTCCTGGAAATTATTTAATAGAAGTAGTTATTACGGGAAATCAACAAATTTCTCCTCAAGATAATGGAGGAACAGAAGCAACAGATTCGGATATAAATGTGACTACAGGTCTAAGTTCTACTATTGTATTAAACAGTGGTGAAACGAATAATGATGTAGATGCTGGAATTTATATTCCTCCATATATCGGAGGAAATGTATGGACAGATACTAATGGTAATGGACTTCAAGATGGTGGAGAAACCTTCATTCAAGGAGTTCAAGTATTATTATATAATACTGATGGTACACCTGTAACTTGTGATTACATTGAAACTTTTAGAGATGAATTTTCAACGGTTTCTTATTCTAATTCTAATGGAACAATAGATTGGACAACAAGTCCTTGGGTAGAAACAGATGATCAAGGAGGAGGAGCAACGAGTGGTAGAGTACTTATCTCTGGTGGAACTCTTTCGATGAATGGTTCTAATTCTATTGCTCGTCCTATATCTATTGATGCTAATGCTATCACTGCGTCTTTAAGTTTTGATTATCAAAGAACAGGATATGATGCAGTAGATCAAATGGTAGTAGAATATTATGATGGAACAGTTTGGAATACTTTAACTACGATTGGTTCAACATCTAATAATGAAACAGATGCTTCAATGGTAAATATTTCAGCTATTAATGTTCCTTTAAATGCAACAGATATAAGAATGGTAACGACATCAGGTAATGGAGAAAATATTTTGATTGATAATTTTGAATTATCTTATATGTGGCAAGAAAATTATACCACAACAACAGATCTTAATGGATATTATGAATTTAGTTCTATTGATGCTTGTTATACACCTGGAAATACGTATCATATTTTAATTGATGAAACAGACACTGCTTTAGGAGCCGATACTGTATTAACCATTCAAAATGCTTCTACTAATACAACAGATGACCCTCTTACAGATATCAATGATTCTGATGCCAATAATACAACTTATTCAGGATACCTAACCATCATAGCTACCACTCCTACTTCTGGAGGAAATGAGAGTTTTGATTATGGTTTATATGCTTATGGCTCCTTAGGAAATTATATTTGGGATGATACTAATGCAAATGGTATTCAAGAGGGAACAGAATTGGGTATTAATGGAGTTACTATTAATTTGTATGAAGATAATGATATGGATGGAATTCCAGATGGTCCTGCTGTTAGTACTACTACTTCTGCTAATGATGGTTCTAATGATGGAGCCTATATGTTTACTAATTTATTACCTAATAATTATTTAGTAGAATTTATTTGTCCTGGTGATTATATTATTACAGAACAAGATGTTTCTTCTGCTACAGATGCTACAGATAGCGATGCTAAAACAGATACAGGATTAACTCCATATACCACTATTATAAGTGGAGGAAATGATATTACTATTGATGCAGGGATTACTAGAATTAATATCTGTGGCTCTACTTGGGAAGATAATAATAGTGATGGAATAAAAGATGCTGGAGATGTAGATTTAGAAGGTGTTACTGTTAGATTATATGACAGTTCGGATAATCTCATTAATTCTACTCTAACTAAATCTGATGGTACTTTTATTTTTGTAGGAGTTATATCTGGTGATTATTATTTAGAATTTGACGAAACTACAAATACTTCTGGTACTACATTTATTTCTGCTACTTGGCAAGATCAAAATAGTACTGCTTTAACTGATGCTAATGACAGTGATATTGATGTTGTTTCTAAAAGAACTTCTACGTTCACTTACACCGCAGGGAGTACAGATTGTGATATTAGTGCTGGTTTTTCAAGAACAATGTTACCTGTAGAATTACTTGCTTTTTCTGCAACAGAAAAAGATTGTATTGTTCGCTTAGAATGGACTTCAGCTACTGAAGAAGATTTTGATTATTATTTGATAGAACGGAGTAATGATGGTATCAATTATGAAATGATAGGAAGCCTTGCAGGAAGAGGTGGAGTTGTAGAAACAGATTATGAATTTATAGATGAGTTACCTTTTAAAGACAATTATTATAGATTAAAAATGGTGGATACAGATGGTTCGTATGAATATTCTGAAACCATAAAATTAACTTTTAATTGTGCTTCAGGAGAGTTATATCCTGTTCCTGTTAAAGTAGGAGAGTTTTTAAATTTAAAAATGAATATTGCAATAGAAGGTAGTATAGATATTAATATTGTAGATAACCTAGGAAGAGTGGTTTATAATAATGTTTTTGAAGCTCAAGAAGGGATCAATAAATTTGAAATTGAAACGAATGAACTTTCTTCGGGGCATTATATTTTAATTACTAAAGAATTGCCTCCTATTCATTTTATTATTATTCAAGATTAATAGATTATTTTATTTATATCTTAAAGAGCTTATTCTACCTAGAATAAGCTCTTTTTTATTGAGAAGTTGTATATTTACCTTTATGGAAAAAGGGAAAACATGGCTCATTATTTTTAGTAGCATTTTTTTATTATCACAATTTTATTTTTTTAAAAAAGATGATACTTCTTTAGGAATATTAGGATTTCCTTCTTGGATTTATTCTATATTGTTTTTACAATTTTTACTCATTTTTTTCATTTATCTTTTTAATAAAAAATATTGGAAATAAATGATGGTTTATATTATTTTAATTTCATATTTAGCTCTTACTTTTTGGAGTAGTTTAATTGGTTCAAAAACAAAAAACGAAACTCCTGAAAGTTATTTTTTAGCAGATAGAAACTTAGGTGTCATTACCTTGTTTTTTACTTTAATTGCTACCAATTTTTCAGCTTTCTTTTTTTTAGGTTTTGCAGGAGTAGGATATAAATTAGGTTATAGTTTTTATGCAGAAATGGCTTTTGGAACTACCCTCGCTGCTCTCTCTTTTTTTTTAATCGGAAATAAAGTTTGGAAATTAGGAAAAGAAAAAGGATACATTACTCCAATAGAATTAATTCATAAAGAAAGTAATAATTCTTTTTTAAAATGGGTGTATCTAATAACAATGATGTTATTTACTTTTCCATATATTGCTATACAACCTCAAGGAGCAGGAATATTATTAGAGTCATTAACCCAAGAAGAAATTTCAAGTCATTGGGGAGCTATTTTATTAACGATTATCATTATTATTTATGTATTAATTGGAGGAATGAAATCTGTTGCAAAAACAGATGTAAAGCAAGGAGTTATGATGATCATTTTAATGATTGCAGCAGTATTTGCCATTGCATATCAATTAGGAGGATTAGATGAAGCTCATCAAAAAGTTTTTGACATTAAACCCGAATTATTTAGCAAAGATGCTGGAGGAAAATATACACCTCAAAAATGGTTTAGTGTTTGTATTTTATGGATAGCATGTGTTCCTATGTTTCCTCAATTATTTATGAGATTTTTTATTTCAAAAGATTTAAAAACATTTAAAACATCTACTTTACTTTATGCTATTATTCCTTTTTTTCTTTTTTTATTACCTGTAATTATTGGTGTATTAGGACATCTTTCTTTTCCTGATTTAAGTACAAAAAAAGAAATCGATTATATACTTCCTAAAATGTTAGTAGAACATACGGCTCCTTGGTTTTATACCTTAGTCATGACGGGGGCTTTAGCTGCTTTTATGTCCACTTTAGATTCTCAATTATTAGCATTAAGTACCATTACTACAAGAGATATTTATTTACCCTTTTCTAAGAAAAAAATAAGTTTACAACAACAAGTAAATATAGGCAGAATAGGTGTCATTATTTTCGCTTTTATAGGATTAATTATTGCTTTAAATCCTATAGGTACAATTGAAGAGATTATTAAAATGGCTTTTTCTGGTTTAGCTGTTTTATTCCCAACAACACTATTTGTTTTGCATTATAAAAAAACAAATGCTACTGCTTGTGCTATTTCTATTATTGTAGGAGAATTGATTATTATTGGAATGAATATGGGTTGGATTTCAAAAGAATCTGTACTAGGATTTGATGCTGTTGTACCTGCATTATTTTTGAGTACTCTTATCATTATTATAGGAAGCATTTTATATCCTAAAAATAAATGATTTTTAAAAAAACATATTCCTTTTTTCAAGAAAAAAAATCTTTATTTTTTAAAGGAAGTATTTTATTTATTTTTCTATTAGGATTAATTGTAAGAAGCAAAGTTTTTTTTGAAAATCGTTCTGCTTTTATTGATGAAGCTAATATTTTTAGAAATATTATTGAAAAATCATTTCTAGAATTATTTGCTCCTTTAGATTATGCACAATATGCCCCACCTTTATGGTTGTCTATTATAAAAATATTCAATACTTTTTTAGGAAATCATGAATATGCTTTTCGTTTATTTCCTTTTATTTGTAGTATATTTTCTTTATATTTTTTTTATCAAATTTCTAAAAAAATAATTGCCCATAAAATTCCTGTTATTTTTACATTTTTTTTATTTGCTACATCTACTCCTTTAATCAGATATGCTAGTGAAGCCAAACAATATGGTACAGATGCCTTTTTAAGTATCGTATTAATTTATTTTATTTTACAAAAAAATAGAACAGATTTAAATTTCAAAAATATTTTATTTTGGTCTTTGTTAGGAAGTTTTTCTATATGGTTTTCTATGTCTTCCGTTTTTATTTTATCAGGAATTGGTATTTATTTATTATTAAAAAATAGACATTTAATTCAAAAAAATAAACAATATTTTATTCCTCTATTTATTTTAGGGATTATTTGGATGTTTAATTTTTCTATTTATTATTTTTCTATTCTTTCTACAGATATCACCGATCATAATTTACAAAATTATCATCAAAATTATTTTTTACCTTTTATTCCTACAAATAGTGATACATTATTTCAATGGTTCAATATTCATAAAGAAATTATGAAAGATATTATTGGCTCAACTACTCTAGCATTACTATTTGGAAGTGTATTTTTTATTATAGGAAGTTTTTTATTCATAAAGAAAAAAAACTTAATTGGAGTATTATTCATAACACCTATTGCATTGTGTTGGCTCGCTTCAAGTTTAGGGAAATATTCATTAATTCCTCGATTAACTATTTTTTATTTACCTATTTCATTATTAATTATAGGGTGGGGGATTAATTATTTTTGGGACATTTTAAATACCCGATTTAAATTATTAATAAGTATTTTATTATTATTAGTTGCTTCTCATCAATGGTCTTATAGACTACTTTGGAAGTCTTTAAAAATAGAAGAAATTAAACCTGTTTTAAGCCATATTCAAAACCATATTCAAGAAAAAACAGATATCATTTATCTTGATTATAGACATGTTCCCGCTTTTATTTTTTATACTCAATATTATAAATATCCTACTTATAAAACGCTTCAAAATTATCCAATTGTTTGGGGTGAATGGAATACTCAGCACCCTCAATTATCCATTCCTTTGCCCCAAAATATTTGGCTCATTCAGCCTCATTTTACCAATGAAGAAAGACTTCTGTTTTTAGAACATTTTTATGAATTATATCAATTGAAAAATACATTTTCATATTATAAAATTTCATTAGATGTATTGGAACTTAAAGAACATTGATGCTTCAATATAAATAAAGCATCATTTATTTGGTACATTAAAATAATATGCGTATTATTACAATCCACTTAATCAAAGAAATACAAATAACTAGGGAGGAAAAGGAAAAACACTCATCATTGAGATCACCATCTTATTGTTCAAGCACTAATACTGAAAAGATGGAAAACTTAGAATACCAATTATACACCCCTTTTGACAAACCTACATCTAGAGATAATAATATTTTTGTGGATTTTATCCATGCACAAACTCTTGCCAATAAATCAAATATTAAGAAAGCTATTGATTATGCAATGAAGGAAATTCCTTCTTTTGGAGGCCATATTCTTGCTGTTCAATCTAGAGGAAAATTAATAGGTCTTTCTATTGTGAATAAAACGGGAATGGGTGGTTATATGCCTGATTTTATTTTAGCCTATATGGCTACAAAGGATACTCCAACAATAGATCATCACTCTTTACAAAAAAGGCTATTAGAAAAAACACTTAGTTTTTGCAATGGTAATATCAGTTATCATGTAAAACCTTCTAATCCAATGATTGATACTTGTAAGGAATATGGTTTTGGTAATAAAAGAATGGAAATGACTTATTCTTTTACTTCTGGAGAAAGAGCAAAAGCAGATCATTTACCTCAAGTTCACTAGATTTTATCTTGTTATTTTTTTCTTTTTTTTAATTATTAGAAAGAGTATCTTTATCTTTTCTGTTTCGTCTTTATAATAGACTTGTTTTGTATTTTTTATAAAATAAATGTGATAAAGTTTATTATTTAGTTAACAATTTTTTTGCAAAAATTGCATTTATAAATATATGAATTGGATTTTTAAATGGTTGAAAAGAAAAAGGTTTTATATTTTTCTTTCTGTAGGCATCTCTTTATTTTTTATTTACGATTTTTTAGAATTAAGACTTTCTAATCATCAATTAATTAGTGCTTTATCTGAAAATACATATAATTATCAAGCAGAAATTCATTATTTTGATACTTTAAAAAGAAAAGTTCGGTATGTAGAAATTGGAGATGATTCTAAGCCTCTTTTAATCTTTATTCATGGCGCTCCTAGCTCTTCTTCTTTTTGGTTGAAATATTTAAAAGATAGTTTTTTATTATCTCAATATAAAATGATTGCACCAGACAGACCTGGTTACGGTTATTCTGGTTTTGGAAAATCATTAACATCTGTAGAAAAACAAGCAGCGATTCTTTCAAAACTTTTAAAAGAAAAAAAGAAATTACATCAAAAGATATTTTTACATGGTTCTAGTTATGGTGGTACTCTAGCCGCTAGATTAGCAATGGATTATCCCAATTTAATTGATGGTATTGTATTACAATCTGCTTCTCTTGCTCCACAGGAAGAAAAAATATATTCCATTTCTTATCCTATAAAAAATACTCCTTTAAAATGGGTGATTCCTACAAGTTTAAGAATTGCTAATGAAGAAAAAATGAGCCATGAAAAACAATTGAATCAAATGCTTCCTCTTTGGAAAAAAATTATTGTTCCAGTGATTATTTTACATGGCACAAAGGATAATTTAATTTATCCTTCTAATGCAACTTTTGCAAAAAATAAACTGATCAATTCTCCTTTTGTAGATTTAATTTGGGCAAAAGATAAAGGGCATGATTTAGCATGGACTCGAAGAGATTTATTAATTCAATCTTTAGATAGAATTTTTAAAATAGCTAAAAAACTAAAAAATAAATCTGAACCTAGTTTATAATTTTATTGTCTTCTTTTATCAATGACAGTAAACACTAATCTTTGGAAGGATTATAAATGATACTTTCTTCTTCTAATGTATTATTTTGATCATCATCTATTTCTTCTTCAGGAATATCTGTTTGTTCATCTTCTTTAGATTTAAAGAAACTTCTATTGAATAATAAAAGAGAAAAAACACCTATTGTAATAGCAGCATCTGCAATATTAAATACAGGGCGGAAAAATTCAAATCGATTTCCTCCTATTTTAGGAACCCATTCTGGCCAATGGAATTCAAATAAAGGAAAATGAAACATATCTACGACTTTGCCATATAAAAAGGGAGCATATCCATCTCCAAAAGATGTAAAACCAGCTACATTTCTACTATGCATTACAGATTCTTCGAAAATTAAACCATAAAAAGCACTATCAATAATATTACCTGCTGCACCAGCTAGTATAAGAGCAAAACTAAATAATACGCCTAATTTATAGTCATTTTTTATTAAAGAATGGATGAACCAAAGTAAAAAGCCTACTGCAATAATTCTAAAAAGGCTCAATACTAATTTGCCATATTCCCAATCTAATTTCCAACCAAAGGCCATTCCTTCATTTTCAATAAAATGAAGTCTTGCTTGATCTTTAAGAATACCTAATTCACCAAAAAGAGGAATATTTTGATGAAGATACATATTCGTTTTGATCCATATCTTTAATCCTTGATCTAGTAGTAATACAGTAAGGATAACCCCTATAACAAAAAACCATTTATTTTTCAATGCCCTCTAGTATTTAAAAGTAAAAATTGAATAAAAGCACAAATTTACTTTTTTCTCGCAGTTTTTGCCTCCATACTTAAAGTTGTATGAGGAACTGCTCTTAATCTTTCTTTAGATATAAGTTTTCCTGTTTCTCTACAGATACCAAAAACTTTATTTTCTATACGAATAATTGCATTTTCTAAATGCTGAATATATTTTTGCTGACGCCCTGCTAAAGTAGCAATTCTATCTTTCTCTACAACTCCTGCACCATCATCTAATCCTCGTATTTTAGCATCTGCATTGTCTGCTGTTTCAAGCAATTGCTCTCTATAAAAAGCCATTTCTTTTTGAGCTCTCGACAATTTTTTTTCTATTAAGATACGGAATTCTTTCAACTCTGTATCTGAATAATGTGTTTTATTAGTCTCTTTGCCATTCTCCATAAATGAAAAGTTGTTTTGTTATTAGTGAATAATAAGTTTATAAATTATTTGAGATTATACCCTTTTATTAAGATAAAACTTTGCCAATTTGATGGCAAAATTAACAAAATTGTGTTTAAGTTAAAATACTGAATACATAAATAACCGATTCTTAACAGATTGAGTATGAAAAAAGATATATTTTAAGATTTTAAAAGTTAAAATCGACTCCTACTCTAAAAGTAAATCTTTGAGCATCTGGGTTTTCAAAATAGTTCAATCGCCACATTACATCTACACGAACAAATTTTAAAATATTTTCAATTCCTACTCCTACTTCCATATATGGATATTTATTAGGAATAAAAAATCCTGTATAAGTGGTTCTTCCATCTTGAGTAGGATCAAAGAAATTGAGTTGATTGGCTTGAATATTTTGATCTGACATTTTACCCCAAACTGTTCTAAAAGTAGAAACCATTCGCCAATCTAATTTTCGTACTCCAGGTATCTTATTCAAAATAAATCCATCAAAATGGTGAGTTAAAATTAATGAAGTATAAGTATCACTTGCAAATTCATATTTATTCATTCCATTAAATGCCTCGGGGTCATAAAAATAAGTTTCATTACCTGGATGTATTTGTCCTAGTAAAAAAGGTATTTGTCCAAATGTTTTACCTACTTTCAAATTGTAAGAGGTCCAACCTATAGGATTGAGATAAAAATAACCTCTCATCCCTAAAGTCAATTTATTATAATTGTATTTGCTTCCAAAAATTCCTTTAATTCCTGCGGCATACTGAAGTTCAATAATAGGATATTTTGAGCCTAGACTTGTTCTAAAAAAATTACCTTCTAAAAATTTTTCTTTAAAAGCATACTTTACTTTTACGATTATTTCTGATGTAGCAATGGTAGTATCTATTACAGAAGGATTTTGAATATCTGGAATATATTTATAATTAAATCCCCCTCCATTTTCATTCACTCCACCATAAGGATCCATTCTTCGATGAATCAATGTAAAACGATTAGACCAACCTTTTTTCCAATATTTTTCAAAAGCAAATTTTCCTTCTTGAGTATGAATAAGCTTCATATAAATTTTTCTTCGATAAATACCAGATAGTAAATTTCCACTAGAAAAATCTTCTGTACTTTCGCTAGAATAATTCACATCATCGAGATAAGCTAATTCAAGATGAGTTCTAGGACGTTTTTTCATCACCCACATCAAATCGGCACCATATTTAAACCTTTTATCTCTAAATCCATAAGCTCCATATCCACCAAAACGAACTTTTTTGCTAAAATTATTACTTGTCCAAACGCCCATTTGAATACGATGCCCCTGAACATGATCATTACTATAAATATTAAAATAAGGACCTATTTCCACTGGACCTACTACTTTATAGCCTACAAATAGTGTTTGAAAAACATCAATATATGTTTTATAAATGGGTACATTTTTTACACTATCAATCATAGAATAAATCAACTCTTCATTCTTAGATAATTTTTCATGCCTAGATGCTTCCCAAAAAGCATCTTCATTTTCTATTTCAAGGAGTTCATATTCTTCGGGATCTTTTTCTTTATACAATTCTTTTTGTCCCTCTTCATTAATTGTAAATTTTTGGTAAGAAAGAGTTTTTCTACCAATAATTCCCATTGTTTTATCTTTTTTAGTAGGAGTAAAATCAATGATAACTTTTTGTTTTTTAGGAAGCCAATATTGATTTTGTATATAAGAATATTCTTGATAAATAATAATTCGAGATACTAAATTGATATTGACATCAGGACTCATCCTCATATCTAAACGCTGGATAGCAAAAGAAGAATCTATCACCCAAAAATTACCAAAAAAAGTATTTTCTTGTTTTCTTTTAGGTTTAAATTTTAATTTATATGCCCACTGATTTTCAATAAATGTGCTATCAATAATATAATATTCATAATAAAAAAGTCCTTGTTTAGAAAATGGACTTACAAAAGGTTTTTCTAATATTTCAATCCAATTATCATATACTGAAAAATCTTCATGCATACTATGTATAAATTCATTTACAGTTGCATTTTCAATTCCTGATACTTTTCTTGCTTTGAGAATTTCTTTAGGCTTTCCTTCTTTTTTAGAATGATATACATTGTATAAACTTTCTAAAATATAAGCAGGTAAAAAAGGTCGTTCATCACTTATACTATCCATATTTTCAAATATAAACTCAAAGGGTTTCATGAGTTTAGTATTTTTTAATCGATCAATATTATCTAAATCTAATTCTACTTTTGAATAGGCTTCACATTGATAAGAATCTAAATTTTCAATTCTATTATTAGATTTATTTTTAATAAGTCCTCTTACAATAGCATTAGCAGGATTTTCTCCAGCCTTTACAACAACTTCCATTAAATCAATCCCTGAAGTTCCTAAACTAAAATTAATGGTTTGTTCTGAATCAGAAGAAATAGCTTTACTAATAATATTATATCCCATTGCATTAACAGAAAGAGAATCAGAAAAATTAGCTGTTTCAAATTCATAATATCCATCTACATCAGTGCTTGTTCCTACGCTTGTTTCATCAAAATAAACATCACAAAAAGCAACACCTTCTTTTGTATCTTCATCAATAACTCTACCTTTAAATAATATAGATTGAGCAACAATAATTGGGCTAATGAGACTAAATAATAGAAGTAAACTTATGTTTTTGAGCATAAGGGTAAAGGTTGATCGAATTGAATTATGAAATGATACAATACCTTTTAATATGTATTGTCATTAAAAACAGTCAAAAATAACTGACTTGCGCCTCATTCCCAAATATATTAGAGATAGATACATAAATTTCAAAAGTTAAATTTGACAGCATCGAGCTAATAATGATTCAAACTCATCTTAATATAGATGAAACCTTATTATCCTATAGTAAAAATCCCAGCGACTCCTCTGCGGATAATTCTGCGACTCCTCTGTGTTAAAAAATATTTCGTAATAATGTTTATTCTTTATCCTATCTTTGCGACAATTAAAATCAATCATCATGAAAATCATATCATATAATTTAAATGGTATTCGAGCTGCTTCAAAAAAAGGATTAGAAACATGGATTGAAAATCATGATTTTGATATTTTATGTTTTCAAGAAACAAAAGCTCAAATCGATCAATTTGATCATAGCAAATTAGAAGATTTGGGCTATCATCATTATTGGCATAGTGCTGAAAAAAAAGGATATAGTGGTGTGGCAACTTATACCAAAGAAGAACCTACAAACATTGTTTATGGTTGTGGTATTGATAAGTATGACAATGAAGGAAGAATTTTAAGAACTGATTTTAAAAATTGGACACTCCTCAATTGTTATTTTCCTTCAGGAACTAGTGGAGATATTCGTCAAGGTTTTAAAATGGAATTTTTAGATGATTTTTTCAATTGGATAGAAGAATTAAAAAAAGAATGTCCTCGTTTAATTATTGTAGGAGATTATAATATAGCTCATACTGAAAATGATATTCATAATCCTAAAACCAATAAAAATACTTCTGGCTTTAAACCAGAAGAAAGAGCTTGGATGACCAAATGGTTTGATAGTGGTTTTACAGATGCTTTTCGAGCTATTCATCCTGATAAAACAGAATATAGCTGGTGGAGTTATAGAGCTGGGGCTAGAGGAAAAAATAAAGGTTGGAGAATTGATTATCAATCGGTGTCTAATAATATGAAAACACTCATTCAAAATGCAGGACATTATAATGATGCTGTTCATTCTGATCACTGCCCTGTTTTTTTAGAAATTGATTTATAAAAAACATCCCGAATTTTAATAACTAAAATTCGGGATGACTCATGTTTCTTAGGATACGATTTGTTTATACATCATAATTTAATTCTACTTCATTTGACACTGGTTTTGCTTGGCAAGTTAAAACAAATCCATCTTCTATTTCATCATCATCTAAAGCATAACAAACATCCATTTTGACTTTCCCTTGGCTTACTTTAGCCATACAAGTAGAACAAGAACCTGTAGTACAAGAATAAGGCGGCTCATGTTTTAATTCTAATAATGCATCTAAAATAGTCGTATCTTTGGTTACTTCTAATTCAATACTTTTACCATCTAAAAGAACTTTTACCTTAGCTGTAGCCCCATCAGATGAAGCCGATTTATCTTTAGTTCCATCTCCTGGAAGGGTAGAGTTAAACAATTCAAAATGAATTTGTTTTTTATTCACTCCTCTAGCAATTAAAACATCTTCAATCACTTGAAGCATATTTCCTGGACCACAAATAAAATACTCCGTATTGGGATATGGAGGAATATTTTCTTCTAGAAAGATAGCCGTCATTTTTCTATCAATCCTTCCTTTTTTTCCTGTCCAAAGCACCTTTTTTTTGCCTATCATTCCTATTAAACCTGCTGCTTTAACTTGTGTAGGTTGACTAATGGTATATGTAATATGAATTTGTCCTTTATATTTTTGTTTTAAAGTTTCTAATTCATTTTTAAAAATAATTTCATCTTCTTTTCTACTTCCATATAATAAGAATACAGAACTTTGTGGTTCTTCCTCCACTATAGTTTTAATCATAGATATTAAAGGAGTAATTCCACTTCCTGCACCAAACAAATAATATGTTTTTCTATTTTCTACTTTTAATTGGGGAACAAATTTTCCTTGGGGTTGCATCACTTCTATTGTATCTCCAATAGATACCTTATCATGAATATAATTAGAAACTAAACCACCTTCAACCCTTTTAATAGTTACTGTAATATCTTTTTCCAAAGGACTGCTAGACATAGAATAAGCTCTTCTAGCTTCAACTCCATCAATATTGAATTTTAATGTCAAATATTGTCCTGCCAAAAATTGAAAGTCTTCTTTTAAATTTTCAGGAATTTGAAATTGCAAAGAAACGGTATCTGATGTTTCTTGAATTTTATCTTTAACGACTAAAGAATAGAATTGTGTACTCATATTATCAATTATTATGGCACAAAAATAACTAAGGATTTGAGGAATTGTACATTATAGTTCTAATTTTTCAATAACTGCTTTTCCAACTGCTTTAACTGCATTAATAGCCACAGAATTTCCAAACTGTTTATAAGCTTGTGCATCTGAAACAACAATTTGAAATTTATCGGGAAAACCTTGAAGTCTAGCCCATTCTCTTGGTGTCATTTTTCTTATTCCTTCTCTATTAATTTCCCCTTTAATATTTGTTTTAGGAACAAAATCTGTAAGACGATGATCAATGACTAAGTTTCGTTCTCGTCCCATTCCTCCTACAACAACGGCATTAGCTATTTGATCATCTTTAATGATTTGATAGCCAAATCCATTTCCTTTGCTTTGATGTCTTTTTTTATGCTCTTTTAAACTTTCTAAATAAGAAGTAGATAAATAGTATTTAGAAGAAACTTCTTCTTCTTCTTTTACAGATGCAAATGTTGTTTTTTCATTTAAAGAAGTTGGATATTTAAAAGAAGTAATTCCTGTACTTTTATGAAATCCTACTATAAAAACTCTTTCTCTATTTTGAGGTAAACCAAAATTTTTAGCATTCAGTACCTTAGGATCTGGAACATAATAATCCAATTCTTCTCTTAGCGTTTTTATAATAGTTTCTATTGTTTTTCCTTTATTATGACTCATTAAGCCTTTTACATTTTCAAGAATGAGAGCTTTAGGCTTTTTTTCTTTAATAATTCGTGCTACTTCAAAAAATAAAATACCTCGAGTATCTTCAAATCCAGCCCTTCTTCCTGCTATAGAAAATGCTTGACAAGGAAATCCAGCTAATAAAATATCATGTTTAGGAACTTCTTTTTCATCGATATCCTTAATATCTCCAAAAGGAACTGCACCAAAATTAAATTCATAAGTTCTTTGGGCATAATGATCTATGTCAGAAGAAAAAACACATTTTCCTCCTAATGTTTGTAGAGATAATCTAAACCCTCCTATACCACAAAAGAGATCTATGAAATTAAACCTAGGTCGAATGGGAGCAGGAAAAGGAATATCCCAAGCAATTTGACGAATTTTTCGAATATTCTTAGGTTCATAACCTATTTGTTGAAGTTCTTCAAAAGCTTGTTTAATAAAATAACGAGAGTCTTCTGTTCCTTTTGTATGCAAATAATGAGTAATAAAAGCCTCTCTAGTACTATCTACTTTAGAGGGTAATGTTCTCCACTTTCTTCTCAATTCCGTATAAGGAGTCATTGTCTTAATTAGCTTTTCTATTAATTTTATTTAATGTTTAAATTAACTTAAATTTAAAAAGAAGCGGCTGATAAAATTTTATCAGCCGCTCCAAATATATGAATATTATTTATAATTTTAGAAACCTGGACAGTAAACATTTCTACGTTCAGGTCCGCATATTTTATATTGTAGTGCAAATTCAAATGCTCCAACCATATTACTTGCTGGTTTTAATGATGAAATATTCAAATCATAACTAAATCCAAAAGTAAAATTATTATAATCAAAACGAGTACTTAATATGGCTGCATCAGCTAATACACTCTTTACAGCACTATTAGAAATACGTACCCAAAGCCCTGCTTGGAAAGATTGCTCATCTCTAGAATTTCCAAAAATAAATTTCAATGAAGTACCAGGAATTACTTCCATAGAAGGCCCTTGTAAACGAATCATTAAACCAGGAACCATTCCTACATCACTATTGAACATAAATTCACCTCCACCATGGAAAGTTAGTTTGCTATATAAAGCTTCTACAGTTCCATCATAAAAAGTTAAGTTAGGTTGGTTTAAGTGATGGTATGCTAAACCAAAGAATACATTGGTTTCTTTATCAAAAACAGAAAACCATAATAATCCAGCAGATAAATCTGCATATAAAAAGCTATTTCTATTTAAAGAATTTTCTTGAGGATCCAACAAGGCATCAAAGCTCCCTTCACCATCGTGCTGCATTCCAAATTGTGCTGCAGAAAGATCTAATCTTCTTTGTCCAAATGCAGCTTCTGCACCAAAAGAAAGATAGTGAGATTTTTGTCTATATCCGCCCATTTTTTTACTATATGCCGCAGATAATTTTCCTTGAAATGTACCAAAACTTAAAGAACCTGCTTGATCTCCCCAAAAAGTAGCACCTACACCAAAATAATCATAACGTCCTACAGGAATACGTTGATCATATGCTACATTATAAGTATTGTATGCATTAGATTTCATAATACTTGCCCACTGATTTCTATAATTAGCTGATAATCTAATATTACAATTCATTATACCTGTTAAAGCAGGATTCAAATTCATGGGTGCCATGTAAAACTGCGAGAAGTGAATATCCTGTGCAGATAGTGATGTACTAATGGCTAAAAGACAAATTGTGAGTAATTTTACCAATCTCATATGCTCTATTCTTTTCTTGTGATAGAATTATTAAACGAAATACATATTTGTAAAGATAGAAAATAATTTTAAAAAAAATAATAAACCTTCAAAAACCAAGTATATTAACACTTAGTCAAGAAAGATATTTAAAATTACTTTTTTTGAGAATATTTAAACCTTAACAAACAAACCTACAAACCCAATTTATATGAGTTCTATCATAAAAATAGTATATAGGTTTTATATTTCCAAATAGATTGGCTTTTCTTTTTATTTTTTTAACCAAATTTCATTCCAATCCTATGAAAAGTCTTAAAATTATGTTTCAAGAATGATATTTTATGCCATTTTAATAGAAACGGAACTCATCCTATCTAAAATCCGTTTTGTTTCTATATTTTTGCACTTCAATTTAGAATTTGTAGAATAATGGAAGAAAAAAAAGAAACACATCATTTCATAGAACAAATTATTGCAGAAGACTTAAAGGAAGGAAAACACAATAGTATAATTACAAGGTTTCCTCCTGAACCAAATGGTTACTTGCATATTGGTCATGCTAAAGCCATTTGCATTAATTTTGGTATAGTTGAAAAATTTGGAGGAAAAACAAATCTTCGTTTTGATGATACCAATCCTGAAAAAGAAAGTACTGAATATGTAAATGCCATCAAACGAGACATTCAATGGTTAGGTTTTGATTGGGAAGATAGAGAATATTACGCTTCTGATTATTTTGAACAATTATATGGGTTTGCTCAAAAATTAATTCGTAAAGGATTAGCTTATGTGGATGATTCTACGAGTGAAGAAATGGCGGAGATGAAAGGAAGTACGAATCAAGCAGGAACGAATAGTCCTTATAGAAATCGTAGTATAGAAGAAAATTTAGCTCTTTTTGAAAAAATGAAAAATGGAGCATTTGAAAATGGTTCTAAAGTGCTTCGTGCAAAAATTGATATGAGTTCTCCTAATCTATTAATGAGAGATCCTGTTATATATAGAGTGAAAAAAGCACATCATCATAGAACAGGTGATGCTTGGAATATATATCCTATGTATGATTTTGCTCATGGACAATCTGATTCTATTGAAAATATTACTCATTCACTTTGTTCTCTTGAATTTGAAAACCATAGACCTTTATATAATTGGTTGATTGAACAATTAGAAATTTATCCTTCTCGTCAAATAGAGTTTTCTAGAATGAATGTTACTTACATGATTACTAGTAAAAGACGATTATTAAAATTGGTAGAAGAAGGAGTTGTTACTTCTTGGGATGATCCAAGAATGCCTACTCTTTCTGGAATGAGAAGAAGAGGCTTTTCTCCTGAAGGAATTAAAATGTTTATTGCTAAGGCAGGAGTTTCTAAAAGGGAGCAAATGATGGATATTGGATTATTAGAAGAATGTGTTCGTCAAGATTTGAACAAAACAACTGATAGAATTATGGCAGTATTAGATCCTGTAAAAGTTGTTATTACAAATTATCCAGAAGATAAAACAGAATTATTGCCTATTGAAAATAATCCAGAAGAAGAGGTACGAACTTATAGAAAAATTCCTTTTGGGCGAGAAATTTTTATAGAAAAAAATGATTTTAAAGAAGAAGCTCCTAACCGTAAATATAGACGATTAGCTCCAGGAAGTATTGTCAGATTAAAAGCGGCTTATATTATAGAGTGTACGGATTATATTAAAGATGAAGCAACAGGAGAAATTACTGAAATTCATTGTAAATATTATGAAAATAGCCGTTCAGGAAGTGATACAAGTGGTTTAAAACCTAAAGGAACATTAGGTTGGGTATCTGCTCAACATGCCATTACTGCTGAAGCAAGAATTTATGATCGATTATTTACAGATCCATTTCCATTAAATCATGAAGGAAAAGATTTTATGGATTTTATCAATCCTAATTCTTTGAAAGTTTTACCTCAAATTTTAGTAGAGCCTAGTGTTCAAAGTAAAACGGCAGGAGAAAGATTACAATTTATGCGTATAGGGTATTTTTGTGTAGATCCAGATTCTCATGAAGATAAAATGGTCTTTAATCAAACTGTTACATTAAAAGATACATGGGCGAAGCTTCAAAATCAGCAAAAAAGTACTAAAAAATAAGACTTATCAACATTTTGTTAATTATTTAATGTGCATGACTTATTTGAATACATTATATTTGCGTGTTATATCAAACCTTTTGTTGTTAAAACTTCAACATAACATATTAAAATAATGAAATTTAGTATATCATCATCCGATCTTTTAAAACAATTATCTATTGCTAATGGAGCAATAGGAAGTAATCCTGTGCTTCCTATTTTAGAAGATTTTTTATTTACGATTAATGGTAATCGATTAACGATTGCGGCATCAGATTTAGAAACATCTATTACAACGTCTATTGAAGTAAAATCTGATAGTAATGGCTCAGTAGCTATTCCTGCAAAAATTCTTTTAGAAACATTAAAACAATTACCTCAACAACCTGTAACTTTTAATATTAATGATGAAAATTATGGTATTGAAATTACATCTTCTTTTGGTAAATATAAATTAGCAGGAGAAAATGGTGCAGATTTTCCTAATATTCCTGAGCCAGATTCTGTAGATACAGTAACGATGTCTGCTCCGACATTAAGTCAAGGAATTAGTAAAACATTATTTGCTACTAGTAGTGATGAACTTCGTCCTGCAATGACAGGAGTATATTTTCAAATAGATTTTAACAAAATTACTTTTGTTGCTACAGATGCTCATAAATTAGTTAAATATACTTTTACAGAAGATGTAAAAAGTGAGGTAATGAGTAATTTCATCATACCTAAAAAAGCATTAAATTTATTAAAAAATGCTTTACCTTCTGGAGATGAAGTTACCTTACAATTTAATAAAGCTAACGCTTTCTTTTCTTTTGGGGATACGCACATGGTTTGTCGTTTAATTGATTCTCGTTATCCAGATTATAATGCTGTTATTCCTACAGAAAATCCTAATAATCTAATAGTTAATAGAAATGATTTTCAAAGTTCTTTGAAAAGAATTGCTATTTATGCGAACAAAACTACGAATCAAGTGATTTTAAATATTAATGATGGTAGTTTAACTGTTTCTGCTCAAGATTTGGATTTTTCTAATGAAGCTACAGAACAAATGACTTGTAATTATGTAGGAGATCCGATTACTATAGGTTTCAATGCGAAATTTATTATAGAAATGCTTAACGTCCTTGAAGGCGATGAAATTAGAATAGAATTATCTACTCCTACTCGTGCAGGTATTTTATTACCTGAAGAAATGCCTGAAGGAGAAGAAATTTTAATGCTTGTAATGCCTGTTATGCTAAGTAATTAATATAAGTTGCGGATAAATCCACAAAGACCATAGTAAATCAGTCCACAGACCACAGTTATTATTACAATTAATTTAAAAATAACATGTTGCGAATAATGGATTTTGTAACTTTTAACTCAATGAAGTTTTACACAACTTAAATTAATTAATCTAATTGACTTTATATTTCAAAAAGGCTAGGGATATTCTCTAGCCTTTTTGTATTTTTATAACATTCTCATTCTTTGTTAAAACTAATAATTATGATGAAAAATATTTTTACTCTTTTATTCTCTATAATAATCTATCATAATAGTATAGCACAATGCAACGGACATTTAGATTTGTGTCAACGAAAATATAATGAAGTGGGTATTGTAATGACTCATAATTCCTATAATGTAGGAGAAGAAGACTTTTTATTTCCTAATCAAACTTTTAGTGTTGCAAA
Source organism: Saprospiraceae bacterium (assembly GCA_020630895.1). GTDB lineage: Bacteria > Bacteroidota > Bacteroidia > Chitinophagales > Saprospiraceae > JAHDCE01. Next base: position 9,034 of record JAHDII010000005.1, on the reverse strand, counting down.
ACAATTAGAAGATGGTGTAAGAGGTTTAATGTTAGATATCCATAAACCTGATAATGAAATATTGGTCTATCATAGTTTTACGACTTTAGGTACTCAATTATTATCTGAAGATTTACAAGAAATTAAAGCTTTTTTAGATACTCATCCTAATGAAATTATTTCTATCATTTTTGAAACAAATGTAAGTTCTATTGATTTAGAAAATGAATTGATTAGTACGGGTTTATTTCCATATCTTCATCATCATACATTAGGAACAGAATGGGCTACATTACAAGAAATGATTGATAATAATGAACGTTTAGTTGTTTTTTCTGAATCAAATAATGGTTCAGTAGATCAAACATGGTATCATTATGCTTGGGAACATGTTTTTGATACCAATTATAGCTATTCAAATCCATCAGAATTTGATTGTACTCTCAACCGCGGAGCAGCAAGTAATAGTTTATATCTTGTGAATCATTGGATTACAACAGGTTTTGGAACAGGAGATCCTGCTCAAGCAGCTATTGTGAATGCTAATCCTCTTTTAATGAATCGTCTAGATCAATGTGCGATAGAAAATAATAAAACACCCAATTTTATAGGTGTAGATTTTTATGAATTAGGAAATGCTTTTGATGCAGCAAATACACTTAATGGAATTACTCCAACTTCTAGCCATGAAATCCAATTACAAGGAATTGAAACATTTCCTAATCCTTGTTCTGATCAATTTTTTATTCATATTCAAGAAAGTGTAACACTACATTGTACAATGTATAATATTTTAGGGCAGGAAATGATTTCTACAGCTCTTCATCAAGGCGAAAATATTATTTCTACAACAGAATTAAACAACGGAATTTATTTTTATGCACTATCTGATGAAAATGGACAAGTTATTAGTACAGAAAAATTATTGGTAGAACATTAGATTTGTAGAGTATCCTGTAATATTGAAACCAATAAACAGGAATCATTTATACAAAAAATACCGAATTTTATATTCAAAATAAAATTCGGTATTTTTTATATTTAAAAGGTTTAGGTATTATTTATGATCTTTACCTTTTCCTTTACCCATACTTTTTCCTTTACCTTTGTCAAGAGCATCTTTAGCTTTATCATTTCCTTTTTCAATCACTTCTTTAGCTTTGTCTTTACCTGTAACTTTTATTTCTTTTTTAATTTCCTTAGGATTATTTCCTTTAGTAACATTTTCTTTTCCAGGCTTAGTTACAGTATTAGGATCAACAGATTTAACATCTTCACTTCCACGAGGATCTACTAAGATAGGTCTAGAATCTACATTGTCACTTTTACCTTTTACTTCTTTAGCTTTGCTATGTCCTTTACCTTTTTCATGACCTTTTCCCTTACCTTGCTTTCCTTTACCTTTCATGTCTTCTAAATTAGGCTTATTAGGCTTAGGAGTATTAGCAACACTTGCCAATTCTTCTTTTTGAGCTACAACTTTTGTTTCTAACTCATCAATTTGAGCTCTTTTTTTAGCAATAGCATCTTTAGACATAGTCCCTTTTTTCTCATGCTCGTCTAACTTAGCTCTTGCCATTTCAATTCTTTTTTCAATAGAAGCAACACGATTACCAAGACTTTTAATTTTACCATTATTAGGCTCTTTTTGTTCTTTAGTTTCTTCAACAACAGTTTTTACTGTTTCAACCGATTTTATTACAGCATTTTGAGCTATCATACTTGTTCCCATAAAGAACAATGCTGCACATATTATTACAAATTTCTTTTTCATTTTAATTCATTTTAAATTTAAAAATTAGTTTTTGTTATTCGCCTCCCAATATATCATCTAATACATCTTTGGCTTCTTTTTCTAGTTCATCTACTTTAGGCTCAACAGTTTTTGCTGCTTCTTCAATAGTTTTGTTATATTCTTCGGTGTTTTTGTTGTACACTTCCATAGCTTTATCATAAGCTTTTTTGGCTTCAGCGTCTGCTTTAGCTTCGGCATCTGAGCCACAAGAGTAAATACTTAAACTAAGTACGAGTGCAAATAAAAAATAAATTCCTTTTTTCATAATGTTTTGATTTTGTTCACTTATGACGTAAAAATAAAATATTTAGTTTGACTATTTACATACTATTATCAATTATTAACAAAAAACATATAAAAAATTCGATATTATTAGATGTAAAATAAGTATTTGTTAATGAATATTTTACATGAGTTCTTATTTTAAGATTTGAATGAATGACAAAACAAAATTACCTTTGCAGTAATTTTTATAAATATTATATACATTTCATGCTAACAATTACAGATATATATATCAAATACGGAGATAGGGTTTTATTAAATAATGTTTCATTAACTATAAAAGATCGAGATAAGATAGGATTAGTTGGTAGAAATGGAGCAGGAAAATCGACCTTACTCAAAGTAATGGCAAATGATTTAAGCCCAGATCAAGGAACAATAGTACGTCCCAATCAATCGACTTTAGGTTTTTTACATCAAGAATTATCTCTTCCTCTAGGAAAAACTGTAATTAATGAAGCCATGACAGCTTTTACTGAGGTTAAAAAATTGGAAAAAAGAATTGATGATATTTCAAAAGAAATAGAACATAGAACAGATTATGAAAGTGATGCTTATGCTCGTTTAATTCAAGAACTTTCAGATAGTGGCGAACGATTTACGATGTTAGGAGGACATACCATGCAAGCTGATGCTGAAAAGATTCTAGCAGGTTTAGGTTTTCAACCTAAAGACATGAATCGCTTGACCGATGAATTTAGCGGTGGTTGGAAAATGAGAATTGAACTCGCCAAAATTTTATTACAACGCCCTGATTATTTATTATTAGATGAGCCGACAAATCATTTAGATATTGAATCTATTATTTGGTTAGAAGAATTTTTAAAAACTTACGAAGGAGTCATTATTTTAATTTCTCACGATAAAATGTTTTTGGATAATGTTACTAATCGTACTGTAGAAGTTGAACTAGGAAATTTATATGATTATAAAGCAGCTTATAGTAAATATATTGCTTTACGAGCTGAGAGAAAAGAAAAAACAGAAGCCGCATTTAAAAATCAACAACGAGTGATTGCTCATAAAGAAAAAATCATCAATAAATTTATGGCAAAGGCCAATAAAACAAAAATGGCTCAAAGTATGAAAAAGCAACTCGATAAAATGGAACGTATCGAAATTGCTAATGAAGATTTAGCCGTAATGAATATTCAATTTCCTCCTGCACCACGTTCTGGAAGGGAAATTTTAAAAGCTCAAAAAGTAGTTAAAAAATATGGTGACTTAGAAGTATTAAATGGCGTTGGAATACATTTAGAACGAGGAGACAGAGTGGCTTTTGTAGGACAAAATGGTCAAGGGAAAACAACACTTTCAAAAATATTAATACATGAAGAAACAGCAACAAATGGTAGTATAGAACTAGGGCATAATGCTCAAATTGGTTATTATGCTCAAAATCAAGCAGAAACTTTGCACCCTGATTTAACACTCATTCAAACGATGGAAAGTAAAGCTAAAGATGATATGCGAACTAAGGTGCGACATATTTTAGGAGCATTTATGTTTAGTGGCGAAGATGCAGAAAAAAAAGTAAAAGTATTATCGGGAGGAGAAAGGGCTAGATTGGCTTTGGCATGTATGTTATTAGAACCTTTTAATTTATTAGTTTTAGATGAGCCTACCAATCATTTAGATATGTTATCTAAAGAAGTATTAAAAAATGCTCTAATGGATTATGATGGTACTTTAATTGTGGTTTCTCACGATAGAGAATTTCTAAAAGGATTAACGAATAAAACTATTGAATTTAGGGATAAGCAATTATTTGAATATTTAGGGGATGTAGATTATTTTCTTGAAAAAAGAAAATTAAGAAATATGCGAGAAGCAGAAAAAAGAACCGAACAAAAAAATGAATCTAAAAATAATAATTCTCCTTTAAATTCAGAAGAACAAAAACAAAAAAGAGAACAATTAAAACGACTTCAAAAAGATGTCAAAAATATTGAAAATAAAATTTCTAGAACAGAAAAAGAAATTGAACAACTAGAACAAAAAATGGCTTCTGAAGATTATTTTACTTCTCCTGATGCACAAAAAAATATTGATAAATATAATGAATTAAAATTAAATTTAGAGCAATTAATGAGCTTGTGGGAAAATGCACAAGAAAAATTAGATGCTCTTGAATCATAATTTTTTATGAGAAAATCATATGGAAATACTTGGTGGGGAAAACAATGGTTGAATGCTCTAAACCATATTGATTATTCTAATCGTTTACCTCGAGGAAAAACTTATGCTAACAAAGGTTTAGCTTATGATATTGAAATTGATAAAAATACAATTTCTGCAAAAGTTAAAGGCTCTAGTAGAACACCTTATAAAGTGAAATTTACAATTCCTCAGTTTTCAAATTCTGATAAAGAAAAAATAATTGACATTATTACTTCTAACCCTTTATATTTGTCTAAATTACTGAATAGAGAATTACCTCATTTATTAGATAGTGCTTGTGAAAAAAATGGAATTTATATTTTTCCTCATTCTTGGAATGATTTAAAAGGAAATTGTTCTTGCCCCGATTGGGCAGTGCCTTGTAAACACATGGCAGCAGTTTTATTTTTAATTGCTAATGAAATTGATAAAAATCCATTTATTATTTTACAACTCAAAGGATTTAATTTATTTGAGTCATTACAAAAAAATGGATATTCAATAGAACAAGGAAAAGAAATAAAAATATGTTCTATTCATGATATTTGGCAAGAATATTCTTTTAGAGAAGGAAATATAAAATGGGATGAAGAATATTTTAATTCTTTAGATTTTTCTAAAATTCCGAATTCTAAAGAAAATATTTTAACCATACTTACAGAAAAACCTAATTTTTATCCTTCTAAGGATTTTAAAATTTTATTAAAAAAAGTTTATACTTCAGTTGCTAAAGAAATTCAAAAAGAAAAGAAAAAAGAACAAGAAGAAATTTCTTCTCATGAACTCGAATTAATTGAAGATATAGAAATCATTATTTCATCGGATTTTGATTTAATACATATTTCTTTTAGAAATCATCAATCTAAACTAATATTAGAGTTTAATACTATTAATAATTTTATACAATGGATTTCTAAAATTCCTTTACACCAATCTCAAAAATATTCTTCTGCTCTAAGAGGATTATTATTAATGTATTTTTTCTCAAAAAAAATAGCAGAACAAAGTGCATTTATTCCACAATTAATTCAAACAATTGAAGAACAATATAATATTAGATGGATACCTGCTTTGTTTAATGAAGATGTTGATAATTTATTTAAAAAAATAATTGAATTCATTCCTGATAATTTATTATTTTACAAAAAAAATAAAGAAATATTTGAGCCCACAAAAGAAGATTATTATATTTCTTTATGCTCTATCTTTTTAAATTACTTTGTTCATCAATCACACAACTTATCTTTTGCAGAACAAGAAGACGAAATCAGTAGTTTATTTTTCAATGGAAATAAAGAAGCATTTCATCATTTTGAAAATAAAGAATATCCTTTTTCAATTCAATTGTGGTTGAATCGATTTTTTATAAAAAATAAAAACCATGTTCCCGTAATACAAGTTGAAGATGATAGTGGTTTTTTTGAAATAAAAATTAAAGTACAAAACATAAAAAAAGAATTAGAAGGTTTAATTCCTTTATCTGAAGTATTAAGTCTAAAAAAATATACAAAAATACGCTTAGATATTTTACGAGATTTATCTTTGCTTTCAGATTATTTCCCTCAAATAAATACTATTGTTTCTTCTCAAGGAAAAGAATCTTTATTTTTTGATTCTAAAAATTTTGTCAATGTTTTATTTAAAATATTACCTGTTATTCAATTATTTGGAATTAAAATATTATTACCTAAAGCATTACAAAAATTATTACGTCCACAATTATCAATGTCTTTAGATAGTAGTGATTCAGGAGTGGTTAAAAAAACTTCTGTAATTAGTATGGATAACATGCTCAATTTTAAATGGAAAGTTGCTTTAGGAAATCAAACATTAAGTCAAGAAGAATTTTTAAAAACAGTAAAAAAATATTCTGGCATTGTAAAAATAAATGATGCCTATGTTTATTTTGATGAACAACAAATTCAAAAATTAATTACTCAATTAGAAAATCCTCCTAAATTAAATGAATACCAATTATTTCAAGCAGCTTTAACAGAAGAATACGAAGGAGCAAGTATTGAAATTAGTAAAAGTCTTAGAAAAAAAATTAATCAATTATTAGAAATAAAAAATATTCAAATTCCAAAAGATTTAAAAGCAACATTGCGTCCTTATCAACAAAGAGGTTTTGAATGGTTATATAAAAATTCTACTCTAGGGTTTGGAAGTATTATTGCAGATGATATGGGTTTAGGTAAAACTTTACAAGTGATTACCACTTTATTAAAATTTAAGGAAGAGGAAAAATTAAAAGATAAAAAAGCAATCATTGTAGTACCTACAACTTTATTAACGAATTGGGATAAAGAAATTAAAAAATTTGCAAATGTCTTACAAGCATATATTTATCACGGTTCTAATAGAAAATTACCTGATTTTAATGATATAGATATTTTATTAACTACATATGGCGTTGCAAGGAGTGATGTTAAAATTTTGCAAAAATATAAATGGTATGTTTTAGTCATTGATGAAGCACAAAATATTAAAAATTCAAGTACAGCTCAAACTAAAGCGATTAAAAATTTAAAAGCAAATATTAAAATTGCTATGAGTGGAACTCCTGTAGAAAATCGCTTGAGTGAATATTGGAGTATTTTTGATTTTTCTAATAAAGGATATTTAAATTCTTTAAATGATTTTAAAAAGAATTATGCTCGTCCTATTGAAGTAGATAGGGATATTCAAAAAATGGAACGCTTTAAAAAAGTTACATCTCCTTTTATTTTAAGAAGATTAAAATCAGATAAAACGATTATAAAAGATTTACCTGAAAAAATAGAAAAAGATCAGTTTTGTGAATTAACAAAAGAACAAGCTGCTGTTTATCAAAATGTAATTGATACTACAATGAAAACTATCGAACAATCTGATGGTATTCAGCGAAGAGGATTAATATTAAAATTAATTACTGCACTAAAACAAATTTGTAATCATCCCTCACATTTTTTGAAAAAAGGAGATGTTGCAAGTACTCTGTCAGGAAAATCTATATTATTAATTAATTTATTACAACAAATATTAGACAATGGAGAAAAGACATTAATTTTTACTCAATATCAAGAAATGGGACAATTATTAATTCAAATGATTCAAAAAGAATTTAATATAGAAGTTCCTTTTTTGCATGGTGGAGTGAGTCGAAAAAATAGAGATATAATGGTTGAAGATTTTCAAAAAAATAGAGCGACTAAAATTTTAATTTTATCATTAAAAGCAGGAGGTACAGGATTAAATTTAACAGAAGCGAATAATATTATTCATTATGATTTATGGTGGAACCCTGCGGTTGAAGCACAAGCTACAGATCGTGCATATCGAATTGGTCAAAAAAAGAATGTAATGGTTCATCGTTTTATTACTAAAGGAACTTTTGAAGAAAAAATTAATCAATTAATTAAAAGTAAAAAAGAATTAGCGAACCTTACTGTAAATACAGGTGAAAAATGGGTGGGTGATTTTTCTAATGAAGAATTAAAAGATTTAGTAGAGTTAGGATAAAATAAATGTTATATATATTCTTTTAAGAATAATTCCAACTTTATTTTTTTCTCTTCTCTTTTAAAAACTAATTTTATTTTTTTACCCTTATTCTTTTTCAATTTATTTTCAATCTGTTCTAGTGTAAATAAAGAGGTCGTTCTATTATTTATTTTTTTTAAAACATCTCCTTTTTGAATTCCTGCTTGGGCAGCGGGAGAATTTGGAAAGACTTCTTCTACTTCATAAGTTTTTAAATAAGGACCTGAAGCAAATAAACTCATTCCACTTAAATCATTTTCTACCGATTGAGAATAAAATCTATTGGGTTTTGCATAAATTATTTTTTCTTGAAAATTAAATAATAAATGAAATTGTTGTAAAATTTTATTTCCTAAAAGTCCTTCAACAATAGTATCTGATTTTGGAAGATATAAGGAGTCTGGTAATTGCTGGAAATTCCCTAAAATATTATGATAAGAATAATGACCAAAATTGACTTGATTTATTTTTCCTAAATATCCTAAGATATATCCTCCTAATCCTTTTCCAATATTTCCAGGAACAGATTTTGAAGGAACTAAAATAGTATCAGATTCATTTTTTTGAAGTAAAACAGTCATGGCTGCTCCAGAATCAATCACCCAATCTACATTTAAATTTTTTCCATTTTCAATACTTGTAGTAGAACGGAAAATCATTTTATCAGGATGCTCTTCTATTTTAATTGAAGAATATTTAGAAGTATTCAATTGATTTTTTTTAGGCTCAAATAAAAATATTTTTTTTGCGATATAATCAATTTTTACAATAAATCTTTTAAAAATATCTATTCCTAAAATACCATCAATTTGAGTTCCTGCATATTTATCCAATGCTACATAATTTTCTTCAAGCACCAATATATTTTGATCTTTTGCTATAATTTCAGGAAGTTCTAAATTTATTTTTTCAGTGAGTAAAACTTTAATTAATTGAGACCTATCTGCACCTTTAATAAACAATCTTCTTTGATATGGAATATTGAGCATATCAGAAAATTCTTTATAAATTAAAAGGGTATGAGGGGCTCCTGTATCTAAAATAAATTGTAGAGGCAATTTCCCTTGTAAATTTACAGGAATCACAATAAAATCATTATGCATTTCAAAAGGAATAATCGCAAATGATCTTCCTGTTGTAATGGAATAATTAATAAATTGGGCTTTGACGTTTTGAATACATAAAAATAGGGATAGGAAAATACAAAAGAATATCATTTTATTTTTCATATATCTCCTTTTAGTACATGGTGTAAAATATATTAAATAATATTATTGAGTTTCTTAATTTTTT
>JAHDII010000255.1 GCA_020630895.1 Saprospiraceae bacterium | reverse complement strand
ATTTCAACAGAAGAATAAAATTTATTTTCTAGAAATATTCATTTAATCAATCTTATAAATTTAAAAAACTTATTTATTTACAAAAAAAGAACTCATGAAAAATTTTATTTTATTATTAATAACAATAGCTATTTATTGTGCACCTATTTCTTCTTTTGCACAAATAGAAGAAGGAGAACAAAGTTTTAAAAAAGGTTCGTTTAATTCTTTTTATGTTACTTTATCAAATATCGATCAAGAAACGGTAGAAGAAGAATGGATGAAATTTATGAAAAACTATAAAAGCAAAGGAAAGAAAAATAAAGATACAAATGAAATGTTTTCTGATAATGCAGAAATAAGAGGTATGAGCAATAATTCTATTGATGTTACAGCTGTAGCTCATCAGGTAGAAGGAAATGTTGTTTTAAAAGTTTGGTTCGATTTAGGAGGTGCTTATTTAAACACTCAAGAACATCCTGATAATGTACCTTTTGCTACAAAAATGCTAGAGCGATTTACAAAAATCATTGTTCTTATTTCTGAAGAAAAAGAACTCGAACGCCAAAAGAATATCAAAAATGATATGAAAAAAGAAACTGATAAATTAAAAAATGAAATCAGTAATATTAAAAGCGATATTGAAAAACTTAAAGCAAAACTAACAGAAAAAGAAACGGAGTTAGATACAACGACTCTTATTCTTGAACAAAAAACAGAAAAGCTAAATGCTCAAAAAGAAGTAGTACGAGCGATAAAAGCTAAAATAGAAGAATTAAAAAATTAGCGACCACAGATTGCCAAATGAAGCGAGGTCACAAGTCTATGATTTGTGACCTTCTTCTTTTTAAAACCCACCACAGCAATAATTTTCAAAAAATATATTTGTATAATCAAAATAACTATAACATTTCTCGAAAAGATTATTTATCTTTGTGCCGATTTTTATAAAACCTATAAATTTAAGTCATCAAAATGGCAAGAAGAAAGAAAAGTAAAAAGCAAGAAGAAGAAACGTTGATTGATGTTGTTGGTCGCGTTAATTCTGCTCAAGATTATATTGAAGAAAATTCTAGTAAAGTACTAGGAATCATTGGTTTAATAGTTGTTATTGCAGCAGCAATAGTAGCTTATCTTTATTTATATAAAGCTCCTAAAGCCAAAGAGGCTCAAGAGATGATGTATCATGCCCAATATGAATTTTCTAGAGATTCATTTGCTTATGCATTAGACAAACCTACAACTGGAGGAAAAGGCTTTTTAGATATTATTGATGATTATAGTGGTACTCAATCAGCTAATTTAGCCAGTTATTATGCAGGAATTTCTTATTTGAATTTAGGAAATTATAAAACAGCTATTGATTATTTGAATGATTATTCCGCTAAAGATAGAGTAACTTCTTCTATGAAATTTGCTGCTTTAGGAGATGCTTATTCTGAAATTGGTGATGATGCTAAAGCATTAAGCAATTATGAAAAAGCAACAACTACAGATCCTAATGAGTATTATACTCCAATGCATTTACTTAAATTAGGACAATATCAAGAAAGTAAAGGTAACAAAGAAGCGGCTAAAGCGGCTTATCAAAAAATAACAGATAATTATCCAAAATCTAGTTTCGTAAATGAAGCTGAAAAGTATTTATTAAGAGCTAGCAACTAATAATACCAATTTTATTGGTTGGAAAAGGCAAGGTTGCATTTGAGTTACCTTGCCTTTTTTTTTATAAAAAATAAAGGAAATGTGTACAGTATCATTTATTCCAACAAGCCCTAATAATTTTATTCTAACATCAAATAGAGATGAAAGCCCTTTGCGTTCTCCAGAAACAATTTCTTATCGCAAAGAAAAAAATCATGAATTAATTTTTCCTCAAGATATCAAAGGTGGTACATGGATTTGTGCCTCTTCTGATAATAAATTAATTTGTATTTTAAATGGTGCTTTTCAAAAACATAACCGTATTCCTCCTTATAGAAAAAGCAGAGGAATTATTGCTCTTGATTTTTTTAATGCTCCTTCCGCTGAAATATTTTTCAAGGAATACGATTTAGAAAATATAGAGCCTTTCACAATGGTCATTTGGGATAATGGTCGCTTGTTTGAATTGCGAAGAGATGAGAAAAAAACTCATTTTAAACAACTAGATGAAAATCAAAAATATCTTTGGTCTTGTGCTACTTTATATACAGAAGAAGTAAAAGAAAAAAGACAAATGTGGTTTCAAGAGTGGTTAAAAACTTCTCCTATTATGAATAAAAAAAATATTTTTGATTTTCATAAAAATACAGGAGATGGAGATATTTATAATGATTTTATTATGAATAGAAAAAATATTGTCCGCACTGTAAGTATTACTCAAGTTGAAAAAAATAATGATTCCATCCAACTCAACTATAATGATCTTTTAAGAGATAATTTTGTATCAAAAGAAATTGAATTATTAGGTGAGCCTGTTTAAAAAATTAAATAGAAATCCTACTTGGATTAAATGGACCAATTGGGAATATAGAAACATGAATATTAATTATATTCCTGTAATGTTTTATTTTATTTATCTTTCAATAAAAGCAAGATCTTTTGGTTTTTTTTCAGCCGCAGACCCTGGTATTAAATACGGAGGAATGCGAGGAGAACCTAAATATGATATTTTAAAAAAACTCCCTCAAAAATATTATCCTACAACTATTTTTATTCCTAAAAAAACATCTCTACAACAAATAAAAAAATTAATTAAAGAAAGTACTATTACTTATCCTTTAATTGCAAAACCAGATATTGGAGAAAGAGGAATTTGTGTCAAAAAAATAAATAATGAACAACAATTATCTTCTTATCATTCAGTAATGAATGGTGTTGATTTTATGGTTCAGCAATATATACCGTTTGATGAGGAATATGCTATTTTACATTATAGATATCCTAATCAAGAAAAAGGAATCATTTCTTCAATTTGTAAAAAAGAATTTTTAAAAATAATTGGAGATGGAACAAAAACAGTAGAAGAATTAATTTTAAATAATCCTCGTTCTGTTTTACAACATAAACGATTAAAAAATATATTAGCAACTAAAGAATTACAAAGAGTTCCTAAAAAAAATGAAGTTGTTCCCTTAGAAAATATTGGAAACCATGCTCTAGGAACAGAATTTCAAAATTATAATCATTTAATTAATGATAAAATTACTGCTGTTTTTGATGATATTGAAAAAAATTTAGACGGTATTTTTATTGCTCGTTATGATTTAAGATGTAAATCTTTTGAAGAAATGTGTGAAGGAAAACATATTTATATTGTAGAAATTAATGGAACAGGAGCAGAGGCAGCACATATTTATGATCCAAATATGACATTTTTTAAAAGATATAAAGCCATGTTTGGATTATGGAAAAACATCTATGATATTGCAAAAATCAATCATAAAAATAATGTGCCTTATATGTCGTTAAAAGATATTAAAGCATGGCAAAAAGAAATGAAAAACTATTATCCTAAAATACATAATGCAACTTTTGATTTTTAAATAAAAAATATCATTACCATGAAACACCTTACTATTTTAATTTTATTTTGTACTTCTCTTTTACAATTTTCTTTCGCACAAGAATTAGAAGAAAATGATCATATTCATTTTATATTCTCATTAGAAAATATAAACTATAATAATTATACGTGGAAGATAATATTTTAGATAAACCATTTTATTATAGCCCTCATAGAGTTTTTTTCCTTGAATGGGCATATGCTATTTTTTGTATTTTACTTCTCCTTCTTTTTCTATATTGGTTTTTTACCTCAGAAGAAAATACATTCTTTTATTTAATAGGTAACATTCTTGCTCTGTTATTAATATGGGGTTCTATAAATCAATGGAATTATTCTATTTATAGTAATAGAATAGAATTTTATTATTTATTAATTCCTCATAAAATAATTGCCTCAATTAATTTTAAAGATATTCATTCTATTCATTATTATGAAACTTTATCGAATCAAATAAATGAAAAAGAACAAACAAGAATTGAATTAAATTTTGAGGAAAATTATACATTAAAAAAAGAATTAACACAAAATAAAAATCAAATTCATTTACCAATTTTTTTAAAGAAAGAAAATCCAAAAAAAATTGAAGAGTTAATTGAAGTGTTACAAGAAAATCATCCTAATTTTAAAAAAGTAAAAAAGGATTAGGACTGATATAAATCATTTTATATTTTCATTAAAAAATATAAACTATAATAATTATACGTGGAAGATAATATTTTAGATAGTCCTTATTATTTTAGACCAAAGCCTCCAAAATTTACTCGTGGAGAAACAGGATATTGGATATTTGTTATTCTATCGTTATGTTTTCCTATTTTTTATAGCAAAATATTTTTAATTGGTTGCATTTATCTTTTTTATGTTGCAAGTGAATCTCTTTTAAAATGGAATTATACTATTTATAAAAATAGAATAGAATTTCATTATTTATTTTTTCCAAATAAAAAAATTTATATTCTACATTTTAAAGATATTCAACGAATGTTCCACAATAAAACTACTCCATATTTTATTCAAGAAAAAAGTCAATTTTCTATTGAATTACAACTTAAAAAGGATATCAAAGTTCCTAAAAAATTATTACGGGAAAATAAAAGAATTTTTTTATTAATTCCGGTAAAAGAAGATCCAAAAAAGGTGGAAGAACTTATTGATGTATTACAACAACAACATCCGAACTTTATTCAAGTAGGAAAAGATTTGAGTTGATCCTTTCTTTCCTACTCTATTTTTATTTTTATTGTTGCCGTGTAGCACTAAATTGTACTGTTGTTGGAATATCAATCATAGCTATAGTATTTTCTGCTGTTACTTGATAAGGTAAATTACCACTAAATGTCCCCGAAATTTGTTCTCCTATGTTACCATATTCAGTAATATTAAAATCATTAATAGCAGAACAATAAGGAGTATTATAAGAACAATTATGCATAATATCGGATATATTTGCAGGAAATAAAACAGTTGAATTTAGAGGAAAAAGACCATCTCCTGTAGAATCTAAAATATGAATATGTACAAGTAACTCT
>JAHDII010000254.1 GCA_020630895.1 Saprospiraceae bacterium | reverse complement strand
AATAGGAAAAAAGCAAAAATAAAAAAGAGGCTGCCTTTTTTCTTTTCAGACAGCCCCATTTTTATTTCATACAATACTATGCTATCCTAAAAATCAAATTTAATACCTTGAGCTAAAGGAACATCTGTACCATAATTAATCGTATTGGTCTGACGACGCATATAAGCTTTCCAAGCATCAGAACCTGATTCACGACCTCCACCAGTTTCTTTTTCTCCACCAAAAGCTCCACCAATTTCAGCACCAGAAGTACCAATATTTACATTTGCTATACCACAATCAGAACCAGCAACACTTAAAAATAATTCTGCTTCACGCAAATTATTCGTCATAATTGCAGAAGATAAACCTTGAGGAACTGCGTTTTGCATTTCAATAGCTTCATCTAAATCAGAATAAGGAATCAAATATAAAATTGGAGCAAATGTTTCATGTTGTACAATTGGCATATCGTTGTGGGCCTCTATAATACAAGGTTTTACATAACAACCACTTTGATATTTTTCTCCATCCAAAACACCTCCTTCTACTAAAATAGACCCCCCTTGTTCAATAGCTTGTTCAATAGAATTTTGATACAATTGAACAGCATCTTTATCAATTAAAGGCCCTACATGATTATTTTCATCTAATGGATTACCAATTCTTAATTGTTGATAAGCATTTGCTAAATTATCTTTTACTTTTTGGTATAAACTTCTATGTACTAATAATCTTCTTGTAGTCGTACAACGTTGTCCACAAGTTCCTACTGCACCAAAAACAGCACCTCCTAAAACAACATTCAAATCTGCTGTTTCAGTAACAATAATGGCATTATTACCTCCTAATTCTAAAAGAGTTTTTCCTAATCTTGCTCCAACTGTTTGAGCTACAATTTTACCCATTCTAGTAGAACCTGTTGCAGAAATTAATGGTACTCTTCCATCAGTAGTCATATACTCCCCTACTTTATAATCTCCATTAATAATACAATTTACTCCTTCAGGAACACCATTGGCTTTTAATACATTATGAAAAATATTTTGGCAAGCCACAGAGCAAAGAGGAGTTTTTTCAGATGGTTTCCAAACACAAACATCACCACAAACAAAAGCAATCATACTATTCCAAGACCAAACCGCTACAGGAAAATTAAAAGCAGAAATAATTCCTACAATTCCTAGTGGATGCCATTGTTCATACATTCTATGATTAGGGCGTTCAGAATGCATAGTTAATCCATATAATTGTCTTGAAAGACCTACAGCAAAATCACAAATATCTATCATTTCTTGTACCTCACCATAACCTTCTTGAAGACTTTTACCCATTTCATAAGATACTAATTTTCCAAGAGCATCTTTGTGTTTTCTAAGAGCTTCTCCATATTGACGAACAATTTCTCCTCTTTGTGGAGCCGTAAATTTTCTAAAACTCTTAAATGCACGTTGAGCTTTATCTATGACCATATCATATTGCTCGCGAGTAGTAACACTTACACTACCAATAAACTGACCATCAACAGGGGAATAAGATTCAATATATTGATCTGAATCTACAGATTCTAATCCTGTAGAAGTCCCTGCATTTTTTTCTTGTAATCCTAATTCTTTTAAAAAATCTAAATTCATAATAATATGATTGTTTTAATGAATTTCAAATAATGCCGCAAAGGTAGGATATTTTTAACGATGCTGCTAAAAATTTATATAAAATCCTATATGAAGATGATTCTGATGGTCCTCTAAAAACTTATTCTTTCCTTTCCTTTTTCTCTTTTACTACTTTGGTCTTTTTACTTTCTTTATTCTTTTTATGATATTGAATATTTAAAGCTTCACTCACCTGCATATTCGATCGCATAGTCACTTGTTGATTGCCATTTTCATCTAAAATAGCTACTCCTGCCGTATTAGGAGGGATACTTCCTAAATTATGAGCATGAAGAATTAAAAAATTTTGTTGTCCTTCTAATTCTACTTCAAATTCATCTCCTGCTTTAGTTAAAGTAAAATTTTGAATCACCCATTTTCCATTCAACTGAACAGAAATAATATCTCCATCTTCTTGATTATCATCCCATACAAAAATCTTTACCACTCTAGTATTTACTGTAACTTGTTTTCGTTGTTTAATTTCTCTATCTTCAGTATAAGGTATTTTTTTAGGTTTACTTTTCATAGAAAAACAAGAAAGTTCATGAATAGAATATGCATTCCCTGTAGAAGCAGTAATTCCTACCCATCCTTTTCCTTGATCTAAGTTGATATGATGCATGATGTTAAAAGGAAAACGTAATACTTTTTTTCCATCAATATAAATAATCATTTGTGGATTATTATAAGTAATTTGAACATGATGAACACGACCATCTTTCAAATTAATATTTTCTAATTTCATCGCAGCAATAGAAGCCTCTTTTAAATGTGAATTTTCTTGAATCCCTCTCGTTTGAATACTTACATGTTGTTCTCCCATATCTTCAGTATTCTGAACATCAAATTCTATCGCAACACTATTGGGAATTCCTTCATACCCTAAACCTTCTTTTTTATTTCCATTAATATTAAAAGCTTCATTATTATGAAAAACTAATGCCAATCCTTCTCCTCCTTTACCAGATTTTCCTTCTCCTCCATTTTGATAAATTTTAAAGCAAAAACTAATATCAAACGTATCGGAAATAGCTACTTTTTTCTTTCCATACCAAACCCCTCCCCTCCTATTGGCTTTGGCAGGAGTGAGTTGTATTTTACTTTTAGCTACTGTTGCATCAGAAGAAAAAGAAAGACCATCTACTTCTTTAAATTTTTTATAATCAAAAACAAATTCTTGAGAAAAAGCAAAAACAGAAATAAAAAGAAAAAATATAGTTGAAAAACATTTCATAAAATGAATAATTTGTGTTGTTGAATATTTGTCATTGTCTAGCGATACCACATCAAAACGGCTCCAAATAGTGTAATTAAAAATACTAATACTGTAGCCATTTTTATAGAATATCTTATATAAGAAACAAAGGTTAATATATCGTCTTTGTGTTGAGGATACTTGGGCAAAATTTCCGATTCCATTCTTTTAGCATTAAAAAAATGGACACTCCCAAAATCTACATTATTTTGTACTAACTTTTTATATGCTTTAAAAACCTTAACTCTAAAATATATATTTAAAAATAGCATCGCAATAAATAAAATAATAACGATTGTAAGAAGTATAATATACATGATATATCCCTAATTTTAAGACAAAAATAAGCTTTTTAAACTCTTTAATGTTGGATTCAATTCAAACATTAACTTAAATTTATAATTTGTTATAAGGCTTACTCTTATATTTTTACAGAATAACACCTAATTTTCTACCTTTGCAGAAAATAAATCAGAGAGATAAATTCAATATCTCATATCTCATTATATTAATACACTTAAAATGGCAAATCAAGACGAATTATTTAAAAAAATAACTTCTCATTGTAAAGAATATGGTTTTATTTTTCAATCTAGCGAAATCTATGATGGTTTAAGTGCTACTTATGATTATGGTCCTTATGGTGTCATATTGAAGAATAATATTAAACAATATTGGTGGAAATCTATGGTACAGATGCACGAAAATATCGTAGGTATTGATGCTGCTATTTTTATGCATCCCACTACTTGGAAAGCTTCTGGTCACGTAGATGCTTTTAATGATCCTATGGTGGATAATAAAGATTCTAAAAAAAGGTATCGTGCAGATGTTTTAATAGAAAATTACAGAGATAAAATTGAAGCTAAAATTAATAAAGAAATTACTAAAGCAAAAAAACGTTTTGGTGATGCTTTTGATGAAGAACAATTTCGTGCAACAAACCCTAGAGTTCTAGCTAACGCAGAAAAAATGGAAAATATTTCCAAACGTTTAGCTACTGCAATGACTCATGGAGATATGGAAGACCTCAAGGCACAAATTGAAGAATATGGAATTGCTTGTCCTGATTCAGGTTCTAAAAATTGGACAGAAGTTCGACAATTTAATTTGATGTTTTCTACTCAATTAGGAGCTATTGCTGGTGAAGCAGGTAAATTGTATTTACGTCCAGAAACAGCTCAAGGTATTTTTGTTAATTTTTTAAATGTTCAAAAAACAACTCGACAAAAATTACCTTTTGGTATTGCACAAATTGGTAAAGCATTTAGAAATGAAATTGTAGCACGACAATTTATATTTCGTATGCGTGAATTTGAACAAATGGAAATGCAATTTTTTGTAAAACCAGGAGAACAAAAAAAATGGTATGAATACTGGAAAGATGTTCGATTAAAATGGCATCAAGCGCTTCATAATTCTGAAAATTTACGCTATCATGATCATGATAATTTAGCACATTATGCTGATGCAGCAGTAGATATTGAATTTAATTTTCCTTTTGGTTTTAAAGAACTAGAAGGTATCCATTCTAGAACAGATTTCGATTTATCTAGCCATGAAAAACATTCAGGAAAAAAATTACAATATTTTGATCCTGAAATGAATGATAATTATGTTCCTTATGTTGTAGAAACTTCTATCGGTTGTGATAGAATGTTTTTAGCTACAATAAGTCATGCTTATACAGAAGAAATGGTACCTGATGCCAAAGGAGGAGAAGCACAAAGAATCGTATTAAAATTAAATCCCGCTTTAGCTCCTATCAAATGTGCTGTGCTACCATTACTTAAAAACAAACCTGAACTTACAGAAAAAGCAAGAACTATTTTTAATCATCTTAAAATGCATT
Source organism: Saprospiraceae bacterium (assembly GCA_020630895.1). Lineage (GTDB taxonomy): Bacteria > Bacteroidota > Bacteroidia > Chitinophagales > Saprospiraceae > JAHDCE01. The sequence continues at coordinate 351 of JAHDII010000254.1, read as the reverse complement.
TTGATTGTCAATATGATGAAAAAGATGCTATTGGTAGAAGATATAGAAGGCAAGATGCTATTGGAACTCCTTATTGCATTACTGTTGATTTTGATACTTTAGAAGATGATACAGTTACTATACGTGAAAGAGATTCTTTACAACAAGAAAGAATAAGCATAGATAAAATTGCAGAAATTGTAAAGAAACGTACAGATATAACTCAATTATTCGTTTAATATTCAGTTATCAATTATCAGTAGTTGTAATTATTGTTCACTGATGACTGATAACTGATAACTGACTACAGATACATGAAATTAAGAGCTGAAAATCTTAAAAAAATATATGGCAAACGAACTGTTGTAGATG
>JAHDII010000253.1 GCA_020630895.1 Saprospiraceae bacterium | reverse complement strand
TTTAAAATGAATGAGTTCTTTTTTTATTTTATCTAAGAAATAGTTTAACAAAGTTTCTGTTTCTTGTAGAGAATTAAAATTTTGTAAAGCTGTTTTTTCTAAAGATGGATTTATTTTTTTTAATATAGGAATGACATGATGGCGAATTTTATTTCGTGAATATTTATCTTCTAAATTAGAAGCATCTTCATGAAATAAAATATGATGCTGTGCTCCATAATCTTCAATTTCTTTTTTACTGATTTGTAATAAAGGGCGAATAATATTTTTATTTTTAGATAAAATACCCCTCAATCCTCTAAGTCCTGTTCCTTTAGAAAAATTATACAAAGCTGTTTCAATAGAATCATTCAAATGGTGAGCTGTAACAATAAATTGAAAACCATTTTTTTGTCTAGTTTTTTCTAACCAATCATATCTCAAAGTTCTAGCTAACATTTGGATACTTCCTTTTTCTTGTCCTTGAACTTCTAAAGTATTAAAACGTTGTACAAAAAAAGGAACATTTAACGATTGTGCTAATTGTTGAACAAAGAATTCATCTTGGTCAGATGCTTCCCCTCTCAATTGAAAGTTACAATGGGCAATAGCAAAATTCAACTGGTATTTTTTACATAAATATGCCAGTACTACAGAATCTATACCCCCACTAATAGCAAGTAAAAGAGAATCTTTAGGATGAATTAAAAATTTTATTGAATTTTCAAATTTTTCTAACATTGAAAAATTGTATATTTGCACATCTAAATATAAAAGAAAGAATAAAGATAATTGAATAATTAGAGATTTAGTTCTCAATTTTATGATTTATCTGAAGTATTAAATTGTTATTGTTATGTTTGAAAATCTTAGTGATAGGCTAGAAACGGCGTTTAAAGATCTTAAAGGAGAAGGTAAAATTACAGAACTGAATATCGCATCTTCAGTAAAAGAAATTCGTCGAGCTTTAGTCGCTGCCGATGTAAATTATAAAATTGCTAAAGAATTTACAGATAAAGTAAAAGAAGAGGCTCTAGGTACTCGAAATGTATTGAAATCAGTAAAACCGGGAGAACTCATGGTGAAAATCGTGATGGACGAGTTGGTAGAACTGATGGGAGGACAAAAAGTAGGTATTAATGTTAAAGGAAATCCAGGAGTTGTACTCATTGCAGGACTTCAAGGTTCTGGTAAAACAACTTTTACAGGTAAATTAGCTTTATTCCTTAGAACAAAAAGAAATAAAAAAGTATTAGTTACAGCTTGTGATGTATATCGTCCAGCAGCGATAGATCAGTTAACAGTGGTTGCTGAACAAGCTGGTGTAGATATTTATAAAGAACCAGATAATAAAAATCCAGTTGAAATTGCACAAAATGCAATTGCTCATGCTCAAAAATTTGGGCATGATGTAGTCATCGTCGATACTGCGGGACGTTTAGCGGTAGATGAAGACATGATGAATGAAATTGAGAATATCAAAAATGGTATCATTCCTAATGAAACCTTATTTGTTGTAGATGCAATGACAGGACAAGATGCTGTCAATACAGCAAAAGCTTTTAATGATAGAATCGATTATGATGGTGTAGTCTTAACAAAATTAGATGGTGATACTCGTGGTGGAGCAGCTCTTTCTGTAAAATATACAGTAGGAAAACCCATCAAGTTTATGAGTATGGGGGAAAAACTTGAAACTTTAGATGAGTTCCACCCAGATCGTATGGCGTCTCGTATTTTAGGAATGGGAGATGTTTTGTCTTTAGTAGAAAGAGCTCAAGAACAATTTGATGAAAAAGAAGCAGAACGTATTCATAAAAGAATCAAAAAAAATAAATTTGATTTTAATGATTTTCTTTCTCAAATTGGGCAGATTAAAAAAATGGGAAATATCAAAGATTTGATGGGAATGATTCCAGGAGTAGGTAAAGCAGTTAGAGATATTGATATAGATAATGATGCCTTCAAAAAAATTGAAGCCATTATACAATCCATGACGCCAGAAGAAAGAGGAAATCCAGATGTATTAAATAGTAGTCGAAGAAGAAGAATTGCAAGAGGTAGTGGAAATTCAATTGTTCAAATCAACCAATTTTTAAGACAATTTGAGCAAATGCGTAAACTCATGCACAAAATGAGTAAAGGAAATCTCAAAGGAATGCCAGATATGTCAAAAATGGGAAGAAACAAAAGAAGACGATAAACGCAAACCAATGAAAAGACGTGATTTTATAAAAAAAACAGGTTTAGGAACTTTACTCATAGCTTCTAATGCCTTTCCTTTAGCAGCATTGGAAAAACCTGAAATAGTAAAATTAACGATTCTTCATACAAATGATGTTCATAGTAGAATTGATCCTTTTCCTATGGATGGCGGGAAATATCAAGGTTTAGGTGGTGCTGCAAAAAGAGCTGCCCTAATTAAAAAGATTAGAAAAAAAGAAAAAAAAGTTTTTTTGCTAGATGCCGGAGATGTTTTTCAAGGAACACCCTATTTTAATTTTTTTCAAGGAGAATTAGAGTTTAAACTCATGTCTCAAATGGGCTATGATGCCTGTACTATTGGAAATCATGATTTTGATGGAGGGATAGATGGTTTACATCAACAACTAACTAATCATGCTACCTTTCCTCTTATTAATTGTAACTATGATTTTTCTGATACCATTATGAATGGTCATGTTCAAGAACATAAAGTCATTATTAAAAATGGAATTAAAATAGGTATTTTAGGACTAGGAGTAGAATTAGATGGTCTTGTCCCTGCTGATTTATATAAAAATACAAAATATTTAGATCCTCTTACAAATGCGAATAAAACAGCATTACATCTTAAAAAAGAACTCAAATGTGATTATGTCATTTGTTTATCTCATTTAGGATATGATTATGATTCTGAAAAAATAGGAGATTTGGATATTGCTAAAAATTCAAAAAATATAGACCTTATTATTGGTGGACATACACATACTCTTTTGGATACAGCAACTATCCTTAAAAATGCGGATCAAGAGCCAGTCATTGTAAACCAAGTTGGATGGGCAGGAATTGCTTTAGGTAGAATTGATGTTTTCTTTGAAAAGAATAAAAAAAGAAAGTGTACTACTTGTAATAATCAAACCATTCAATAAAGTCTAATAAAAAAATAGAATCAAATTTGATTCAAAAGCTAAAATTTAGACTTGTTTTCTTAAAAAAATTGACTTTTTCTTACATTTAACAAAATAGTTTCCTAAAAAATGTGGATAACTTTTTTTAAAAGAAAAATATTTTTGCATTTTTGCAATTACTAAAATTCTTCAAATCTTTTGAGCAGCGATTTGTAAGACCACAACAAACAAAACTAATACCTGTAGAATTATATACATTATTATTCTATAATTTTATAAACTTATTAATCACTCTTAAGCACTGAGATGAGTAACGAACACATCACGGTATGGAATAATTGTCTTCAAACAATTAAAAAATATGTCAATCCACAAAGTTTTAGAACGTGGTTTGAACCTATTAAGCCTATTCGATTACAGGATAATGCTCTTACCATTCAAGTGCCAAATAAATTTTTTTATGAGTGGTTAGAAGAACACTATGTAGCCGAATTAAAAATGGCAATGAGACAAGAATTAGGAGATTCTGGCAGATTAGAATATCAAATTTTAATGTCACATCAAAATGCAAATAATCCTAATCCTATTGCAAATACCCCAAAGGATAGTAGACAGGTAAAACAAAATCAACCTTTATACGCAAAAGAGAATTCAGCAGGAGAAATTAAAAATCCTTTTGTTATACCAGGTATAAAGAAAATGAAAATCAATCCTAATCTCAATAAAACTTACTTGTTTGATAATTTTATTGAGGGTGATTGTAATAGATTAGCTCGTTCAGCAGGTGTCGCAGTAGCTAAAAAGCCTGGAGGAACAGCTTTCAATCCTTTATTTTTATATGGAGAATCAGGACTAGGAAAAACTCATCTAGTACAAGCTATTGGAAATGAGGTAGATAATCAGTTTGCTGATAAAGCAGTGTTATACGTTTCCTGTGAAGAATTTACCAATCAAATCATTAATGCAATTAAAAATAATGCAGTTCAAGATTTTGTCCGGTTTTATCAATTAATAGATGTATTAATAGTAGATGATATTCAATTTCTTGCTAATAAAAATAAAATGCAAGAAATATTTTTCCATATTTTTAATACATTACACCAAGCAGGTAAACAAATCGTATTAACATCTGATCGACCTCCTAAAGATTTAGAAGGAATCCAAGAACGATTAATTTCTCGATTCAAATGGGGTTTATCTGCTGATTTAAATGTGCCTGAGTTTGAAACAAGAATGGCTATTTTTGAAACGAAAATGACAAGAGAAGGTCTAGATATTCCTTCAGATGTTACTGAATTTATTTGTTTTAATATTAAAAATAATATTAGAGAATTAGAAGGAGTTTTAATTTCTTTAATTGCTCAATCTTCATTAAATCGTAGAGAAATTGATTTAGATTTAGCCAAAGAAGTAATTAAAAACTTTGTAAAAAATATATCCAAAGAAATTACAGTAGAATTTATACAAGAATTAGTTGCAGATCATTTTGATGTAAGTGTAGATAAATTACAAGGAAAAACTCGTAAAAGACAAGTGGTTATTGCAAGGCAATTATCCATGTATTTATCTAAAAAAATGACTAACAAATCTTTAAAATCTATTGGAGAAAACTTTGGTGGACGTGATCATAGTACTGTTATTTATTCTTGTAAAGCAGTACAAGACTTATTAGATACAGATACAATTTTTAAAGATACAGTAACCGATTTAGAGAAAAAAATCAAAATGAATTTGCACGAATAACTTTTTTTTTCAAAAAAGGAACTAATATCTTTTAAAAACTATTGCATATTCTAAAAAAGCTTATTACATTTGCATCCGCTATTGGAGAGATGGGTGAGTGGCTGAAACCAACGGTTTGCTAAATCGTCGAACTCTGAAAGGGGTTCCGCGGGTTCGAATCCCGCTCTCTCCGCTTTCAAACATTGCTTAAAGAAGCAATGAACAATAATCAAACTTTTCGGGGCGTAGCGCAGTCCGGTTAGCGCACCTGCTTTGGGAGCAGGGGGTCG
>JAHDII010000252.1 GCA_020630895.1 Saprospiraceae bacterium | reverse complement strand
ATCAACTTATTGTAGTTACAGGAGTGTCGGGTTCTGGAAAATCATCTATTACAATGGATACCCTTTATGCTGAAGGGCAAAGACGTTATGTAGAAAGCCTTTCTTCGTATGCTAGGCAATTTTTAATGAGAATGAAAAAACCTGATGTAGATTACATTAAAGGAATTTGTCCAGCAATTGCTATTGAGCAGAAAGTGAGTACTCAAAATTCTCGTTCTACTGTAGGAACTCTTACTGAAATTTATGATTATTTAAGAATTTTATTTGCACGAATTGGGAAAACTTATTCTCCTATTTCTGGGAAATTGGTAAAAAAACATAGTATTTCTAATGTAGTAGATTATATTCATCAGCAAGAAGAAGGAACAAAAGTTCAATTACTGATTCCTATTCAAAAAAAATATGATAGAACATTATTACAAGAATTAAACTTATTACTTCAAAAAGGATATACTAGAATTTTTAATACTAAAGAAATTCAAAGAATTGAAGATGTTTTAGAAGGAGATAAAAGAATTTTAAAAAAGAAAACCGAAAAATCAGATTGGAAAATTTTAATCGATCGAATTGTAGTAAAACAAAACGATGAAGAAAATAAAAAAAGAATTGCTGATTCTGTTTTAACTGCTTTTCAAGAAAGTGAAGGAGATTGTATTATAAAAATAGAAGGAAAAAAAGACAAAAATTTTAATAATCGTTTTGAATTAGATGGTATTTTATTTGATGAACCTAGCATCCATTTATTCAATTATAATAATCCTTATGGTGCTTGTAAAACTTGTGAAGGTTATGGTAAGGTAATGGGAATTGATGAAGAAAAAGTAATTCCAAATCCTAATTTTTCGGTATTAGACGATTGTGTTGCCTGTTGGAAAGGAGAAAAAGGACAATATTGGAAAAATGAATTAGTTAAAAATGCACATCATTTTAATTTTCCTGTTCATAAATCATATAAAGATTTAACAGATGATCAAAAAGATTTATTATGGGATGGTAATGAATATTTTGAGGGGATTCATGCTTATTTTGATGAATTAGAAGAGAAGACTTATAAAATTCAAAATAGAGTTATTTTAGCACGATATAGAGGAAAAACAAAATGCCATACTTGCAAAGGAGGACGATTAAGAGAAGAAGCGAATTACGTAAGTATTGATAATAAAAATATTACAGAATTAGTCGGATTACCTATAGATGAATTGCTTCATTTTTTTGAAAATATTCAATTGAATGAATATGATTTTGAAATAGCAAAAAGATTGATTCTAGAAATCACTACTCGACTTCAATTTATGATGAAAGTAGGATTGAATTATTTGACATTAGAAAGAATTTCATCTACACTTTCTGGGGGGGAAACACAACGTATCAATCTAACAAGAACTCTAGGAAGTAATCTTACTAGCTCTCTTTATATTTTAGATGAACCAAGTATAGGCTTACATCCTAGAGATACGAATCGATTGGTTCAAGTACTTAAAAATTTAAGAGATTTAGGAAATACAGTTGTTGTTGTTGAACATGAAGAAGATATTATCAAAAATGCAGATTATTTGATAGATATGGGACCTCAAGCAGGTATTCATGGAGGAGAAGTCGTCTTTGCTGGAAATTATCAAGATATTTATGATGATGCTTCAGAGAGTTTGACGGCTCAATATATGAGTCAAAAAATGATTATTCCTTTACCCAAAAATAGAAGAAAATCAATTAATAAAATTGTAATAAAAGGAGCATCTCAACATAATTTGAATGATGTAGATGCTGAATTTCCATTGCATACATTAACCGTAGTAACGGGAGTATCAGGTTCAGGAAAAACAACCTTAGTTAAAAGTATTTTATACCCTGCTTTAAAACGATATTTAGGACAAGCCCATCCTGTTGCTCCAGGGTATCATGATTCATTAGAAGGTGATTTAAAAATAGTAACACAAATTGAGATGATCAATCAAAGTCCTATAGGTAAATCATCGCGTTCTAACCCTGTTACTTATGTAAAAGCTTATGATGCTATTAGAAAATTATTTACTCAACAACAGTTATCCAAAATACGAGGATTTAAACCTAAACATTTTTCTTTTAATGTAGAAGGAGGGCGTTGCGAAACCTGCAAAGGCGAAGGCGAGGTAGTTATAGAAATGCAATTTTTAGCCGATGTAAGATTGACTTGTGAAGAATGTGATGGACATCGTTTTAAACAAGATGTTTTAGATGTAGAATATCAAGGAAAAAATATTTTTGATGTCCTCAATTTAAGTATAGAGGAAGCCCTTGATTTTTTTAAAGAAGAAAAGGATATTATTAGAAAAATAAAACCACTATATAATGTTGGGTTAGGATATATTAAATTAGGACAATCGTCTAGTACTCTATCTGGTGGCGAAGCTCAACGTGTAAAACTAGCTTCATTTTTAGCTAAAGAAAGAAGCAAAGAACATATCTTTTTTATATTCGATGAACCAACAACAGGGCTACATTTTCATGATATTCAAAAATTATTAGATGCTTTTAATGCTTTAGTAGAAAAAGGACATACTGTTTTGGTGGTAGAACACAATATGGAAGTCATTAAATCAGCAGATTGGATTATTGATTTAGGTCCAGGAGGAGGAAAGGATGGAGGGCAATTAATTTTCCAAGGAAAACCTGAAGATCTTATTAAAAATAAAAAATCATTTACTGGAAAATATTTAAAAGAAAAACTTTTGAGTTTGACAACTTAAAGATATTTGAAAGTTGTCTTTTTTATTTCATTATTAAAGATTTCTTTTATAAAAATATATTCTTTTTTTGAAAAAAAAGGAGGATACAACCATGTTCACTATAGATTGTCCCTTAGTTTAAAATAAAAATGTTATTTTGCCACGTTATTAGCTAAAATATTATTATAAACTATAGAATTCTTATCAAAGAAATTTAAAAACAAGATATATGAGTGATTTCGCACGTAGTGAATTTTTTAAATCAAAAGTACTAGGACATCCAGCTGGATTATTTGTTCTATTTTTTACTGAAATGTGGGAAAGATTTTCATTTTATGGAATGAGAGTCCTATTAATTAATTTTTTAACGATTGCTTTAGTAGGATATAATCCAGGTTGGGAATGGTCTGCTGAAAATGCAGGAGCTCTTTTTGGAACTTATGCAGGACTTTTATATTTAACTCCAATATTAGGAGGTTATATAGCAGATAAATGGACGGGCTATCGTTGGGCTGTAGTGATTGGTTCTATATTAATGACTTTAGGTCATGCGAGTATGGCTTTAGAAACGGAATTGTCATTATATATGGGCTTGGGACTATTAATTATTGGTACAGGTTTCTTTAAACCCACAATGACATCTATTGTATCTGAAATGTATAAAGATTTACCTGAAAAGAAAGATGGTGCGTATACTATTTTTTATATGGGAGTGAATGCAGGAGCATTTTTTGGTATGATGCTTTGTGGATATCTAGCAGAAAAAGTAGGATGGAGTTATGGCTTTGGATTAGCTGGAGTATTTATGTTATTAGGAACATTACAATTTTGGTTAGCCAGTCCTTTATTTGGAGATATAGGAGCTGTTCCTTCTAAAAAGCATGAAGTAGAATTGCCTCAAAATATTAATGAAAAGAGTGTAAATGTGAATCCAGAAGGAGAAGATAAAAGAAATCCTTTTACTTTAGTAGATAAAATTTTAGTTGCCATAACAGCAATTATTGGTATTTCTTATTTAATTAACGATCCATTATCGAAAATTGGAGATATTAATCTCTTTCCCTTTAAAGTAGGCCCTTTATCAGGACAAATATTTATGATTTTAATTGGTTTAGGTCTTTTCTTGTACTTAGCTGGAAGTAGAATTGTTCGTTATGATAGAATTGTAAGAGATAGAATGATTGCCTTTATCATTTTTGCCTTTTTTACGGTTTTCTTTTGGATGTCTTTTGAACAAGGAGCAACATCATTAGTTATTTTTGCTAGAGATAATGTACAAAGAGTATTAAGTGGTTCTGCTGCAACGATGTATAATATTATCAATATTTTAATTACTGTTCTTCCTCTTGCTTTAATTACTTATGTGCTTTATTTATTATGGCGTCAGACCTTTAAGAAAATACCGGGTTCAAATATCGTACTTGTGGTTTGTTTCTTAGGAGTGTGGAGTATTGTTGGATGGATGTTAAATAGAGATTGGAACACTACTGCTTATGACGTAAGTGTGAACGCTATTGAAACACCTAAAATGGTAGAAAAAACTTTCTACACAAAACCTATTTATGAATTTTATTATGGGATTCAAGATATTAAAGGTATTGATGCTGATACATTAGAAACATTGCAAGTAATTAATGACAAGGGAGAAAGACAATTTAATTACAAATATATTACAGAAAGTATGAAACCAGATTCTACAGATAAAGTAGTTTCTAGAACAATTCCTATTGGAGATCCTGTAAAACTACAGGAAGGAGATAATGTATTTATTATTCATAAAGACAATAAATATGAAGATTATGGGTATTTAGATGATAAAAGATTGGCTAAGGCAAGAGAATTAGGTAAGGAATTAGATAGAGATAATATGATTATTCCTGCAAAGGTTTCTGAAGTAAAAGCGAATAAAGTTGAAATTACAGTATCATGGTTTAGTATTTTAAATTCATTTTTCATTATTTTATTTGCTTCTTTATTTTCTAAATGGTGGGATAGTAGATATAATCCTTCTGCGGCTACTAAATATGCATTAGGATTAATTATCATGGGAATTGGTTTTGGATTATTAGCCTTTGGTGCTTATGGTATTCAAGAAGGAGTAAAAGTAAGTATGGTTTGGTTGATTCTCGCCTATCTGTTCCATACGTTAGGAGAACTTTGTTTATCTCCTGTAGGACTTTCCTATGTATCTAGTTCCAGGAAGAATGATTGCATTCATGTTTGGAGTTTGGTATTTAGCCATTGCTATTGGAAATAAATTGGCTGCAGTGCTTGGAGGACAAATTAAAAACATTACAGAAGAATATTCTTTATCTTATTTCTTCTTAATATTTACTATTGTTCCATTTATAGCAGGTGTTTTAGTCTTCTTATTAAATCCATTATTGAAAAAATTAATGCATGGTGTGAGATAGTCGCATCACATATGATAATAAT
>JAHDII010000251.1 GCA_020630895.1 Saprospiraceae bacterium | reverse complement strand
ATATAAATAATGGATAATTTGTTCTAAGGTTTTAAAATTTTCAACTAAACCAATTTTACAAAATTGAATATGGTGTTTTTCTAATAAAATATCTAATTGCTTTTTGATTTGTTGAAAAGGAATCCATTGAACATCAACAAACTTATCTTCTCTTTGAAATGTAATTGCTGTACATACACCAAAACCTTGAACATTACATTGTTCAAATGTTTTAATATCCGCAAGGATACCTGCTCCGCCACTAGGATCAAAACCTGCTATGCTTAGGACAATCGGTCGCATTCTTTTTTTATTTTTATCAATTCTTTTTTCATTTCAGACCATTTTTTTTTATTCCAAACAGCACCTAATATTGCTACTCCATTAAATCCTCTGTTTTTGCATTCTTCTATTTTTGTATGATCAATTCCTCCTAGAGCTATTAATTCTAAATCTTTATAAGATTGTTGAATATTCCATTCAAAAGAAGGCTTATAATTTTCTTTTGAAATACTAGAAAATACAGGACTACAAAAAGCATATTGAATATTCAACCCTTTTATTTTTTCTTGAATTTTTTCTTGAAAATGAAAAGAAGCAGAATATTGTTTAGATTTTATTTCCGTTTCAAAATTTTTATCATTTAAAATATTATTTATAGTTTTTGTGTCTAAATGAAAACCTGAAAAATTATATTGATGTATTACATTTTTATAATAATGTAAACTCGATTTTTGAATAATTTTATCGGGTATTTTTGATAAATAACTATTCAAAACGACTTCATTTTTATTAGGTTTTCGAATATGTATTTTATCAAATCTACAATCAAAAGCAAATTTCAATATTTCTATTTCATTTGTATGAAAATAGGGTGGTGTAATTAAAATACATTTCATAAATTATCGAAAACATTCTAATTGATGATTTACAACTTCTTCACATCCCTTTTTAGGAAGTATCGTAAATTGATCCACTGTTCCTGTAATTCCTGCATATCCATAACTGAAATGTTCCATATTGGCACCTGAGAAATCACCATCTTCTATATAATTAAAATTTAAAGTTGATTTAGATAAAAAAGCTCCTCTAAAATTATATCCTTTAATAATATTGTAAGAAAATTTTTGAGATTCAGGAATATTAGGTAATAATTCAACTAAAGGAATATCGCTTAAATCTGTGCATTCACAATTTTTATTTTGATGTACTTTTTTTAGATTCAAAATATTTAAACCTTCAATATTTTTATCATTCATACATTTACCGTTACTTGCATTGTATTTAAAAATGTTATCATTTTTAGAATTTACATTTTCACTTGATTTACAACTAAAAAGCAAAATGATGATGATGGTGAATGCACTGTTTTTCATGCAATAATTTTATTTAAAATTATAAATATATCTCTTTTCCTTTTTCTGCAAACTCCTTAGATTTTTCTTCCATTCCTTTTTCAATTTCTTCTTTACTCATTTTATCAAAACCATTTTCTTTGGCATAATCTCTTACTTCTTGAGTAATTTTCATCGAACAAAATTTAGGACCACACATCGAGCAAAAATGAGCAACTTTGGCTCCATCTGCTGGAAGCGTTTCATCATGAAAATCTTTTGCCGTATCAGGGTCTAAAGATAAATTGAATTGATCTTCCCATCTAAATTCAAATCTAGCTTTTGATAATGCATTATCTCTGTAATAAGCTCCTGGATGTCCTTTAGCTAAATCAGCAGCATGAGCAGCAATTTTATAGGTAATTACACCATCTTTAACATCCTTTTTATTGGGTAAGCCTAAATGTTCTTTAGGCGTTACATAACAAAGCATCGCAGTACCAAACCATCCTATCATTGCCGCACCAATACCTGAGGTAATATGATCATAACCTGGTGCAATATCTGTAGTTAATGGACCTAAAGTATAAAAAGGAGCTTCATGACATTCTTTGAGTTGCTTGTCCATATTTTCCTTAATCATGTGCATAGGAACATGACCTGGACCTTCTATCATCACTTGAACATCATGTTTCCAAGCAATTTTAGTCAATTCTCCTAAAGTTTCTAATTCAGCGAATTGTGCTTCATCATTCGCATCTGCAATACTCCCTGGACGTAAACCATCTCCCAAAGAGAATGCAACATCATAAGATTTCATAATTTCACAAATATCTTCAAAATGAGTATATAAAAAATTCTCTTTGTGATGGGCTAAACACCATTTGGCCATGATTGAACCTCCTCTTGAAACAATTCCAGTAACTCGTTTAGCCGTTAATGGAATATATCTTAATAATACTCCTGCATGAATAGTAAAATAATCTACACCTTGTTCGGCTTGTTCAATAAGAGTATCTTTAAAAACTTCCCAAGATAAATCTTCTGCTTTTCCTCCTACTTTTTCTAATGCTTGATAAATTGGAACAGTTCCTACAGGAACAGGTGAATTTCGAATCACCCATTCTCTTGTTTCATGAATATTTTTTCCTGTGGATAAATCCATAATAGTATCAGCTCCCCATCTACAAGCCCAAACCGCTTTTTCTACTTCTTCTTCTATGCTAGAAGTTACCGCAGAATTTCCAATATTAGCATTAATTTTTACTAAAAAATTTCTACCAATAATCATAGGTTCTGTTTCAGGATGATTAATATTATTAGGAATAATAGCTCTTCCTTCAGCCACCTCTTTTCTTACAAATTCTGGAGTGATATATTCTTTAGGCGTGTTCGCACCAAAGGAATTCCCTTGATGTTCTATTCCTCTATCTTTAACTTCTTGGATTCTTTGATTTTCACGGATAGCAATATATTCCATTTCAGGAGTAATGATTCCTTTTTTTGCATAATATAACTGAGTCACATTAGCTCCTTTTTTAGCTTTAAGAGGCTTTTTAAGATGTTTAAAACGCATCCAATCTAAATCATTATCATGTAATCTTGCCTGTCCGTACATAGAAGTCATTCCTTCTAATTCTTCAACATCATTTCTATCTAAAATCCATTGTTGACGAATAGGTGCTAAACCTGAATGTACATCAATTTCAATATTAGGATCTGTATAAGGACCAGAAGTATCATAAACAGTTATTGGAGGATTTTTTTGTATCTCTCCTGTGAAATTTTCTTTAGTATCTTGTAAAGAAATTTCTCTCATTGCAACTTTTATATCTTTATGAATTTCTCCTTGTACATATACTTTTTTTGAAGCAGGAAAAGGAGTTCTAGTAATAATATTTTTAGTAGGAATTTTTTCTTTTCTCATTTTTGATAATTGATATTAACCACCAGCAGTGGCTGTTATAATAATAATATTGTCATTGTTATGAATCATAATATTTTCCCAATCAATTTTGGGAATCACTTCTTGATTAATAGCAATAGCAATTCCTTGAGGATTTATATTTTTAATTTTTAATAATTCAAGAATATTGATTCCTTCATCAGTAGAAAAAGGAAGACCATTCAAAATAAAATTTAGCATATTATAAAAATTGATACTTTAGGTACATCACCATAGAGGATAGAGATTCCTATCCGAATCTAAGAAATGGTAACTTTTCCCTACGGTAGTATGAACTACATCAGGTTTTGAGGGTATAATCTCAGTCTAAATGGACACCCCTAAAGTTATTTATATGCAAATATAAGTAATAATCTGTTTAGAAAAATATAAATATTTTGTTGAAATGTTTCAATTAGTTTACTCATTAATCTTTTTTTTGCAAAAAGTCAAGTATTTTTTTAAAAAAATGCAACTTTTTTATCATTTTAACCGTATATTATATATAAGTTATTGATAAAATGTAATAAAAATTATGAGACAACTCAAAATCACAAATAAAATAACATCAAGAGAAAGTTTAGCTTTAGATAAATATCTGACGGATATTGGTAAAATTAACATGTTGTCTGCGGAAGAAGAAGCTGAAATGGCTAGAAGAATTAGAGAAGGAGATCAAGAAGCTCTTGAAAGAATGACTAAAGCTAATTTACGTTTTGTGGTTTCGGTAGCCAAACAATATCAAAATCAAGGTTTATCATTGAGTGATTTAATCAACGAAGGTAATGTAGGCTTAATGAAAGCGGCTAAACGCTTTGATGAAACAAAAGGATTTAAATTTATATCTTATGCTGTTTGGTGGATTCGCCAATCTATTTTACAAGCGATTGTAGAATATTCAAGGATAGTTCGTTTACCTTTAAATAAAGTAGGTTCTTATAATAAAGTGAATGAAGCATATTTGTCTTTTATTCAAGAATTTGAAAGAAATCCTACTCACGAAGAATTAGCAGAACTTTTAGACTTAACACCTAAAGAAATTAGTAATATGCTCAAAGGTGGTCGAAATCATTTATCTTTTGATGCTCCTGTTTCAAGTGATGAAGGTTCCTCTACTATGCTAGATTTAATGTCTTTTGATCATATCAATGCTCCTGATGATAAATTAATGAAACAATCACTTAAAGATGAAGTACAACATGGCTTATCTTTATTATCTCCTAGAGAGGTAGAAGTATTGGCAAGTTATTATGGATTAAATGGCAATAAATGTTTAACATTAGAGGAAATAGGAGAATTATATGGATTAACTAGAGAAAGAGTCCGCCAAATAAAAGAAAGAGCAATTAGAAGACTTAGAAAAGCCTATAATAGAAATGCTTTAAGATCTTATTTAGGAAAATAAAGAAATAAGTTGAGCATAAAATGGTTTATGTTAGGACTATTCAGTAGTAATCTAGCATCAAACTCTTATGAGAAAGTGAAGAATAGTCTTACTCTTCAATAAAAAAACTTAGGATACAGTAATAAAGATATAGATTTCCTCTCGTTAGCATAGAGAATAAATTTCGTTAAGAATTTCCAACCCTTTAGAGAAAATTTAGAAATTTATGAACGATTTTTGCTTGTACAAGCAAAAATTTACTCAATAATAGAATTAATTTTAAGAGAAACGTGTAAAAAACATCCCGAATTTTAATAACTAAAATTCGGGATGTACTATATTCATCTTCAAATAAGATGACTCATATTTATAACATAATCATTATTTAACTACAGTTAATTTTTCAACGATTCTAGAATCGCCAATGATTAATTCTACAAAATATGTTCCTTGTGAAATATTATCCATTTCTAAAAATTCATTCAATTGAATATCACTATAATTTTGTTGGATAATAGT
>JAHDII010000250.1 GCA_020630895.1 Saprospiraceae bacterium | reverse complement strand
TTACTTATCATGGTCCAGGACAAATTGTTGGATATCCTATTTTAGATTTAGATTGTTTTTTTACAGACATACATAAATATGTTCGCTTGCTAGAAGAAGCGATTATTCAAACATTAAAAGAATATAAAATTGAGGGAGGAAGAATTGAAGGACTTTCTGGAGTTTGGCTTGATGCTAATCAAAAATATCCTAAGCGGAAAATTTGTGCAATAGGGATTCATTTAAGTCGCTGGGTAACGATGCATGGCTTCGCTTTTAATGTCAATACCGATTTGTCTTTATTTAAAAATATTATTCCTTGTGGCATTGTTGATGATGATAAAGCCGTTACTTCTTTAGCTTTTGAATTAGGGGTTTCGCAAGTGAATATTGAAGAGGTTAAAGAAAAGGTAAAATACCATTTAGCTCAACTTATAGGTTTTAATATTGAAATAAATTAAACTCATGCAACATTTTTTGAATTAGATGTATCTAAAACATAAATCCACCTAATGTAAATGGAGGAACAAGACGATAAATTAATTAAAGATTGTATAGCTGGAAAAAGAAAAGCTCAATTCCAGCTCTATCAAAAATACGAAAATCGTATGTATGGAATTTGTTTGCGATATGCAAAGGATAAGGAGGAAGCTATGGATATTTTACAAGAAGGATTTATTAGAATTTTTAAAGGATTGCATTCATACAAAAAAAAGTCACCCTTAAAAAATTGGATGGATAGAGTAATGGCAAATGCAGCTATTCGATTTATTTCTAAAAATAAAAAAATAGTATTTCAAGAAAATCAAGATTTAGAAAAATTAATGAAACCTTATGATTCCGTAAATCAACAATATAATGCGAATGAAATTTTATTTTTTATAAATCAATTACCAATAGGATATAAAACTGTATTTAATATGTTTGCTATTGAAGGATATTCACATAAAGAAATAGGAGAAAAATTAAATATTTCTGAAGGGACATCACGCTCTCAATATGCTAGAGCTAAAAAAGCAATGCAAAATATTTTAGAAAAAAACAAAATGATTTGAATATGAAAGAGAGGGATAAATTTGAAGATTATATTCAAAATAAAATGGAGGGCTTTTCTTCAAAACCAGAATTTTCAGCTTGGGAAAATATAGAAAAAAATATACCTTCTTCAAAACCATTTTTTTCTACGCCTATTTTTTTTGTAGGATTATTTTTTATAGGAATTGTATTGATGTGGGCATTTAATTATTTTAATAATTCTACTACAGATGATGCACATAAAGAAAAAGAAATTGCAAATCATAATCCTACTATTTTAAATGGAGAAAAATTATTTAAAAAAAATTGTATTTCTTGTCATAATTCTGATATGAAATCTAATTCTATTGGTCCAGCTTTAGGAGGCGTTACTCAAAAAAGAACAAAACAATGGTTATATGATTTTACTAGAAATAGCCGACAAATGATTGCTAGTGGAGATAAACAAGCCGTAGCTGTTTATGAAAAATATTCAAAGTCTCCAATGAATTCTTTTCCTCAATTGTCAAATGAAGATATTGATAATATTTATGCTTATGTAGAACATATTTATTTGAATCAATCTCCAAAAAAAATAAATCAGAATTATGATACAATATATACAGAGGAGAAAATTATAAGAGCAGATCAAAAAGAAATAGATGTTAATATAAAAGGAGATTCATTATTTTATATTAATGAAAGTGGTCCTGTAGATAGTTTATTATTAAATGGAGAACATTTTCAAGATACTTTACAACAGGAAAAGTACTATGATATGCATTAAAAAATATTTCGCAATAATATTTTAAACCATTAAAATAAAAAACAATGCAATTATTAAAACCATTTTTAATCCTCTTATTTTTTTTAGGAATTTTATTTTTGAGTTGTTCTACAAATGCTCCATCTAATAAACCCATAAATTCTTCTTTTTCTATAGAAAAAAGTGATGCAGAAGAAAAATTAATTGCAGCAACATTATTAGATTATATTGAAGGAACAGCGAATGGAGAAAAAGAAAGAATTTCTAAAGCTTTTCACCCTGATTTGAATTTATATGCTATTGCCGGAGATACACTAAGAGTACGAAATGGACAAAAATATATTGAAGGATTTGAAGAAGGAAAAAAATATAATAGAATTGGAAAAATAATAGATATAGATTATGAAAATGATGCTGCAACTGCAAAAGTAGAAATAGATATGCCTCATGTGAAAAGAATTTATACCGATTATTTTTTATTATTAAAATATCAAGGAAATTGGAAAATAATTCATAAATCTTATACTCATAGAAATTATCCTAAACAAGAAAAATAAAATTAAATAATAATAATTTCCAACCTTAAAAAACTATGTTGCTATTTAAAAAAAGTATTTTAATTTTTGTTGTATTTATTACTCTTTTTAGTTGTTCAACTGAAGAAGAAATAAAAACAACAAATCCTCTATCTTTTGTGAATCTTGAAACTACATACTTTTCAATTGATGCTGATAAAGATACTACGCTCGTTTGTCCTAAAGGTACGATTTTAAGAATCTATAAAAACACTTTTGTCGATCATTCAAAAAATCTAATAAATGGAAAAATTACAATTGAAATAAAAGAAGCTTTATCAAAATCAGATATTGTTTTAGCTAATTTATTTACATTATCCAATAATGAATTATTAGAAAGTGGAGGAATGATTTATGTCAATGCTAAAGCGGGAAATCAAAAATTAGAAATAGCAAAAAACGCTTCAATAGGAATTGTTATTCCTCAAAAAGAAAGACTAGGAAATATGAATGTTTATTCTGGCGAAGTAAATGCTAAAAACCAACAAATCAATTGGGTAGAACCTAAAAAAATATTGAGTAATACGATAAATGTTGATACAACAACCTTGCCTGTTATCGGTGATACTATAACATATAGTGAAGGAAATAATGATCATTATTTAAAAAAATATCAAGAAAATTTAAGTAAAAAAGAATTAGCTCGATTTCAAAAAGAGCAGCAAAAAATAAGAATAGAAAGAGAAAAAAGATTGGCTCAAATTAAAGAGGAAAATAAAAAATTACGTGAAGCAGAAGAAGAACGATTTTTTAAAGAATGGAATAAAGGAGGTTTAAATCTATTTGTATTAGATCCAAATCAAACTTATGTTTTTTCTATAAATAAATTGGGCTGGGCAAATATTGATAAACTTCACAAAGATCCAAGAAGTAAAGAAGTAGAATTTTATGCAAAAATAAATAATCGTAAAAATTATAACGTCATCTATACTTCAATTATTTTTGAATATCGAAATATATATATACCTGGTTATAAAACAAAAGACGGAACATTTTCTTTTACTCATGGAGATTTTGAAAAACCCAAATTTCCAATAGGAGAAAAAGCTTTTATTATTGCTACAACATATAAAAATAATATTCCTTATATAGCTATAAAAGAATGTACGATTGAAGATAATAAAATTGTAGAAATGGATTTAAAAGAAACTACTAAAGAAAAAATGAAAGAATTAATTCAACAAAAAATTATATAGAACATTTTATAATTATTGAAGCTTATACTTCTTATCAAAAGATATTATTTTTATATTTGTTGTGATGTATAATTATATATAACATAATTGCAATATAAAAATGATAAAATTAAATAAAATTTCTACAAAACCTCCTAAAGACTTAGATAGAGCAGCAGCGGAAAAACAAACAAAACAATGGGCAAAAAGAATTGGAGAATTACAAAATGTAATGTTAGCAGAGGGCAAACATTCATTGTTAGTTATTTTTCAAGGAATGGATGGTTCGGGTAAAGATGGGGCAGTAAAAAATGTATTTAAATATTGTCATCATGGAG
This sequence comes from Saprospiraceae bacterium, assembly GCA_020630895.1. Lineage (GTDB taxonomy): Bacteria > Bacteroidota > Bacteroidia > Chitinophagales > Saprospiraceae > JAHDCE01. The sequence goes on along the minus strand of JAHDII010000250.1, from coordinate 1,316 downwards.
CAATAAATGTTCATTCATTTAAAAAACCTACTGATGAAGAATTTGCACATGATTTTTTGTGGAGAGTTCATAAAGTAGTTCCTAGAAAAGGAATGATACAAGTGTTTAATCGTTCTCATTATGAAGATATTTTAATTCAAAGAGTACATGGTTGGATTGATGAAGAAAAAGTAAATAATAGAATGGAAGCCATTAATGCTTTTGAAAAGTTTATTCATTTAGATAATAATACATTAATTTTAAAATTCTATTTACATATTTCTAAAGATCAACAAGAATTAGAATTAAATGAAAGAATAGAAGAACCCGAAAAACATTGGAAACATAATCCCGGAGATTGGAAAGAAAGAGAACATTGGGATAAATATATGGATTGTTATGAATATGCCCTTAACAAAAGTGATATCCCTTGGCATATTATTCCTGTAGATTCTAGGTGGTACAGAAATTATTGTATGACAAAAATTGTAATGGACGAGCTAGAAAAATTAAATATGAAATATCCTCCTTTAGAAGAGGAATAAATAAAAAATCCTAGTAGAATTTCTGCTAGGATTTTTTTATGAAAATCTTTAAAAATTATGAAATATTATATCTCTTTTTTAGTTGTAATGATATTAAATGTAAATCATTTTTTTGCTCAAAGTGTTGCACAAGATTCTATCAGTTGTGATACTTTTATAAGTACTATTTCTAAATCTTTATTATCTAAAAATAATGATTTTTCAACACTAGATTCCATTCCTTTTACAATTTATATAAAAGGATTATATCAAGAAAAAATTCAAGTATTTTTTATGGATGAAGAAATATTTTTAGGAGAAATTGATGATATGATTGATGAAGGGTGTTATGAAATTTGTTGCCAAAAAATAATACAATTTAAAGTGAGTGTAAAAGATTATAAAAGAAATGAACCCAAAGTAAAAATAAATTTTGGACACAATAACAATCGTTTTTATACAGAATTTATTTTTTATGATAAATCAACTTTTGCAAGGTTATATAAGGGGTATGCCAAAAAACCATTAGTAATGAAAGAAAAGAAAAAAGATCCTCTTTCGAAACAAAATACAGATGAAGTTATTTTTGAAAACCCAGAAGTTGAAATTCCAGAATTAGATTATACAAAAGCAAAAATGCATGTTTATTTATATAAATAAAAGGATCGACCTTATTCAATTTAGTGAAAAACGAGCAGAAAATTCGATAAAAATGAAATATTGTTTGAGCAAGTAAAAAATTAAAAAAGGAAATACTCTAAAATAATTTTTCAAGTAAAATATGAAATACAAAAGCAAAAGCGAGTTTTATTT
>JAHDII010000249.1:4445-5165 GCA_020630895.1 Saprospiraceae bacterium | reverse complement strand
AAAAACATTGTTCTTCCTGTATTGGCTACATCATCTACTAGAATGATTACTTTACTATTTAATTCTTCAATAGGCATATCAAGAATAACTTCGTTCGCTATAGGATGAGCAGGGTTTAAGCGTATTCGAGTTAAGAGCGTTTGGCTTTCAGTTTTTCCTTGCATTTCATTTTGAAGCATTTCAGCAATACGATATCCTCTATTATTAATACCTACTAAAATGATTTCAGATTCATCGAAATTATGTTCTAAAATTTCAATAGCAAGACGTTTAATTTTTTGCCGAATTTGCCTTTCTGTTAGGATTTTCATATTTAGATATATTTTAAATTTATTTTTGATCCTCAAAAAATATGAATTTCTATATATTTTTAGATATTTTGCAGTTTTAGTTCATATTTCATACAAAGATAATCTATGTTACAGCAAATTTTCTTCGCTTTAGTCACTTTAATGGCATTTAGTTTTGCATTTAATAAATATGCTAAGATTTATCGTAATATAAATCTAGGAGGAGATTATGATACTTCAGGAAATGGTATCCTCAGAATGAAAAACTTATTTCTCATTGCTTTTGGACAAAAAAAGATGTTCAAAAGAATGGTTCCTGCTATTATGCATCTTTTTATTTATGTTGCATTCTTACTCACTCAAATTGAGTTGCTAGAAATTTTTTCACATGTCATATTCGCTAATAAGATTATCTATATCATGTAAGTCT
>JAHDII010000249.1:0-4435 GCA_020630895.1 Saprospiraceae bacterium | reverse complement strand
ATTTGTAGATGGATTTACAGGAAGTCATAGATACTTTATGCCTACTTTAGGAGGTCTTTATACTTTCACAATATCTATGATAGAAATATTATCTATTCTTGCTTTTGTAGGAACAGTAATTTTCTTAGCAAGAAGAAATTTACTAAAGTTACCTCGTTTTCATAAAGCAGAAATGGGAGGTTGGCCGACTTTAGATGCTAATTTGATTTTATTAGGAGAATTATCATTGATATTTTTCATCTTTTGTATGAATGGAGCAGATGAAGTATTATACAATAATGGTTGGGCTCATGCCCATGGAGTACATGAAGGAGAAGTAGGCTCTTATGGTTTTGCTATTAGTCAATATGTAGGACCTCTTTTATTTGGATGGTTAGCTAATTTTGAATCTTTTGGAGAATGGTTATTGGTATTAATTGAAAGATTTGGATGGTGGGGACATATATTAACGGTTTTAGCATTTTTAGCTTATTTACCTTTTTCTAAACATTTACACATTTTATTAGCATTTCCTAATACATATTTTGCTCCTTTAAAATCTAGAGGAGAAATGGAAAATATGCCCGCTGTAATGGATGAAGTAAAAATGATGATGGGATTAACTGAAATGTCTAATGAAGCTCCACCAGAAGATGAATTACCTGAATTTGGGGCTAAAGATGTGTTTGGTCTAAGTTGGAAAAATATTTTAGATGCTTATACTTGTACCGAATGTGGACGATGTACTTCTGTTTGTCCTGCTAATGAAACAGGAAAAAAATTATCTCCTAGAAAAATAATGATGGATATTAGAGATAGAGCAGAAGAAGTTGGAAATAATATTGATTCAGGAGAGTATCATCAACATAATTACGATGATGGAAAATCATTATTTGATTATATTTCTAAAGAAGAGATTCATGCTTGTACTACTTGTAATGCTTGTGTAGAAGCTTGTCCTGTATTAATTTCTCCATTAGAGCCGATATTAAAATTACGTCGTTATGAAATTCTAACAGAATCAGCAGGTCCTAGTGATTGGGTGCCAATGTTTACCAGTATGGAAAATGGAGGTTCTCCTTGGACAGTTATGGATGCAAGAGATAAATGGGCTACTGATGCTTTAGAAAATGATAAGTAATCATCTTTTATATTATCCTATCATAACAACTATATTATATTTGAAAATTGAAAAATAAATAAAATGTCAGATAAAAAACTTCAAATACCTATCATGTCTGAATTAGCTGCTCAAGGAGTAGAACCAGAAATATTATATTGGGTAGGTTGTGCAGGTAGTTTTGATGCAAGAGCTCAAAAAGTAGCAGTTGCTTTTTCAAAAATTATGAATGCAGCGAATATTTCATTTGCTATTTTAGGACAAGAAGAAAGTTGTACTGGTGATCCTGCTAGAAGAGCTGGTAATGAGTTTGTTTTTCAAATGATGGCATTACAAAATATTGAAACTTTAAATATGTATAAAGTTAAAACAATAGTAACCGCTTGTCCTCATTGTTTTAATACTTTGAAAAATGAATATCCAGCTTTAGGAGGAAATTATAATGTGATTCATCATACTCAATTTATTAATAATTTAATTGCTGATGGAAAGCTTAAAATGAAAGGAGGAACTGCTTTTCAAGGAAAAAGAATTACTTATCATGATTCGTGTTATTTAGGGAGAGTTAATGGTGTATATGAAGCTCCTAGAGAAATTTTGGAGAGATTAGATAATGATTTGTTTGAAATGAAACGAAGTAAAACAAATGGACTTTGTTGTGGAGCAGGGGGTTCTCAAATGTTTAAAGAAGATGAACCTGGTGATAAAAGAATTAATGTAGAAAGAACTGAAGAAGCCCTAGAAACAGGAGCTGAAGTCATCGTTGCTAATTGTCCTTTTTGTATTACAATGTTATCTGATGGTTTAAAAGCAAAGGATAAACAAGATAATGTAATGGTTGTAGATTTATCTGAAATGATTGTTTCTAATATGAGATTGTAGAGTTATCAGTTATCAATTAACAATTCAGCAATTCAACAATTTAGCAATGTAACAATTCAACAATTTAGCAATTCAACAATGAATTAAACATGCCACCATTTGAAGACGAAAATCTAATAGAAAAAGCATATAGATATCCTTGCCCTAGTTGCGGAGGAAAATTGAATTATTCTGCTGAAAAACAGAAAGTAGCTTGTGGTTACTGTGGTTATGCAGAAGATTATAGCCGTGCTAATGATAAATTAGTAGAACATCCTTTGGAAGAAGCTATAGAAAAAGCACCTAAAGAAATAGTAGAACATATTGGCAAAAAAGTATTTGATTGCCAAAGTTGTGGTTCTAAATTTATGGTAGAGAGTGATAAAGTGAAAGTGACTTGTGGATTTTGTGGTTCAGATAATGTAAATTTAGAAGCATTTGATCATCAGTATATTCAACCCGCAGGAATTATTCCTTTTTTAGTTTCAAGAAAGGAAGCGGAAGAAGGTTTTAAAAAATGGATAAAAAAAGGTTGGTTTCATCCTAGCAAATTAAAAAGATTAGCGATTATGGATGATCTTCATGGAATTTATATTCCTTTTTGGACCTATGATGCTCAAACAGATTCAGAATGGTCTGGAGAAGCAGGGTTTCATTATTATGAAACTAAAAGAGTTCATGTTAATGGACAATGGCAAACACAGCAAGTTCAAAAAACACGTTGGGAATTTAGATCTGGTTCACTGAGACATTTTTTTGATGATATTTTGGTTGTTGCTTCTCATGGATTAGAACAAAGACATATCAATAAAATTTTTCCCTATAAATTACAAGAGGTGGTCAATTATAATCCTAAATTAATGCTAGGGTGGGAAGGAGAAATTTATGATATTGAAGTAGATGAAGGTTATGCTAGAGCGGATCAAATTATGGATAGGCGTTTAAGAGATTTGTGCTCTATTCAATTAGGAGGAGATACTCAAAGAGGACTTCATGTAGAATCTCAAAAATATTTAAAAACATTTAAACATATTATTTTACCGCTTTGGATTAGTTCTTATCGGTATAGAAATAAAATTTACCATTTTACCATTAATGGACAAACAGGGAAAGTAGGTGGACGAAAACCAACATCTCCTTTTAAAGTAGCTTTTGCTATTTTAATGTGTGTTGCTTTTGTTTTTGGAATGGTATTTTTAGCAACTTATCTAAAAGGAAGATGATACAAATATTTATTACAGGAGGTACTTTCGATAAAGAATATAATTATATTAATGGAGAATTATATTTTAAAGATACTCATTTGCAGGATATGTTAGAAAGAGGACGTTGTACTTTGAATGTCGATATTAAAACATTGATGATGGTGGATAGTCTTGAAATGACAGATGATGATAGGGACATTATTATTCATAATTGTAAACGTTCTAAATCGGAAAATATCATTATTACTCATGGTACGGATACGATGGTGGAAACAGCTACTGCTTTGCATAAAGCAAAAATAAAAAATAAAACGATTGTATTATTTGGTGCTATGATTCCTTACGCTTTTGGTACTTCTTCTGATGGTTTTTTTAATTTAGGTGCTGCAATGGCATTTGTACAAATGAACCAACCTGGTGTGTATGTAGCTATGAACGGGAGATGTTATAATTGGAATAATGTTAGAAAAAATAGGGATACTGGATTTTTTGAAAAAAAATTATAAAGGATTTTCTATCTCAAAAATATTTCCATCAATTTCTAATGTAATTTGAGTAAATTGTTTTTTTGCTTTGATGTTTGTAGGAAACCAATTTCTATTTTCTTTGCATAAAATTAATAATCCAAAATCATCTCCAATGGGTTTAAATTTTTCATGTCCTTCAGAACGAATAAAAGGAGGAATATTATAATTTTCTAAAAAATATTTTCCAGCTTCTATTGCGTTATCTACAACAATTCCCATTTCACTAATAGATAAAATATCTTTAGAAGAAAATTTTTCTTTTAGAGGATAATGAATATCTTCTCTAGCAATAAATTCTAAAATATTATTTTCATGATCTAAAAAATAAAGAGATTTTGCATTCCAATCTGCAAAATCAAAAATAGTAGAAAAACGATTAATTATCGGTTTTAAAAAAGATATTTTCTTATGATAATATTCATAACATTCAAGTATTGAAAATGAAGGAATATTAAAAGCAAAATGATAAGGAAATATAGTGTTTTTTGTTTCCAAAAATTCTAAAATACTGGAACCAATTATAAAAGAAATCAAACCTTGTTTTTCTTGATGAATAGGAAATTCTAAAATATCATAATAAAATTCTTTTACTTTTTTTATAGATTGAGTATGGATAACTATTTTTTGTAATTGCATCATTTTTTCCTAGTAAAATAATAAAATCTATAATGAATAAATCCTAGTATTAAAACAATGAATAAAGAAATAAGTTGAAATTTCCATTGCCAATATTTTTCTTTTTT
>JAHDII010000248.1 GCA_020630895.1 Saprospiraceae bacterium | reverse complement strand
ATTAAAAAATATTCAAACAGATGATGCCGCTTTAATTTATGTTCAAGAAAAAAATAAAAAAAATATTCAAATAAAATATTTGTTATTTAAAATTTTATGCTTTCCTTTTTATATCATAGGCTGTATTTTAAATTGTATTTGGTTTATTCCTTTAGTTATATTTAATCGACTCAATTTATATAAAGGTTATGCCTCTATGGTAAAAATTTTATCTGGATTAATTCTTATTCCTATTTATTATTTTTTACTCATTATAATCTCTAAAACATTTTTAGAAATAAAATCTTTTTTACTATTCGTAGCTATAATTATTCTTTCAGGTTTATTTATTATTCCTTATCAAAAAAATGTAGAACAATGGAAAAAAAGATGGATAGCTATTCAATATTCAAATAAAGAATCTTTATTAAAGTTAAGAACAGAAATAGTATCTCAATTAAAAAGTAAAGGACTTTATTAGAATAGTTACTTTTAATTGATTGAACATTATTATCAATTCTTTTATCCTTTTTAATAAATCTAGTGTAATTTTGCAACATTATTCATAATAAAACAGAACAAGCACATGTCTTTTATTTCTGATCCAAATGCATCCAATAGAAAAAAGGATCACATCAATTTAGCTTTACAATCACAAATTGAACAAGCTACTTTAGATGATCGGTTTTATTATGAACCACTACTTGCAGCACATCCTAAACGAGGAAGTTTAACTCCTTTTCAATTTCTTGGAAAAACAATGAAAACTCCTTTATGGGTTTCAAGTATGACAGGAGGAACTGAAATAGCACATACTATTAATCATAACCTAGCTAAAGCTTGTAAAGATTTTGGAATGGGAATGGGTTTAGGCTCTTGTCGTCAATTATTAAGAGATGATGAATATTTAAAAGATTTTGATATTCGCCATATTATAGGAGATGATTTACCTTTGTTTGCTAATTTAGGTATTGCTCAGTTAGAAGAATTATTAGATAATAACGAAACCCATTTAATTCAAGAATTATTGGATAAACTCAAAGCTGATGGGCTAATTATCCATATAAACCCTTTTCAAGAATGGCTTCAACCCGAAGGAGATCGATTCAAATATCCTCCTATTCAAACTATTGAACGATTATTAGAAAAAAAAGAGTTTTCGATTATTGTAAAAGAAGTAGGTCAAGGATTTGGTTATCATAGCTTAAAAACATTATTCCAATTGCCCATAGAAGCGATTGATTTTGCAGCTAATGGAGGAACTAATTTTGCTAAAGTTGAACTCTTAAGGAGCAATGAAACTCAACAAAATATTTTTAATGACTTAGCATATATTGGTCATTCTGCATCTGAAATGGTAGAAATGACCAATCAAATTATTGAAGAATTAGGAGATAATATACGATGTCAACAAGTTATTATTTCTGGAGGAATTCAAAGTTTTTTAGATGGTTATTATTTAATTCATCGTATTAATACTCAAAGTATTTATGGACAAGCATCAAGCTTTTTAAAACAAGCTATGAATGATTACGAAACTTTGTATAATTATGTCGATTCTCAGGTACAAGGACTAGAATTAGCTCATGCTTTTTTGAAAGTCAAAAAATAAGTTTTACCTTTCTACTCTAATGGAAAAAAATACAAACAAATCGGTTAAAGGATTTTCAAAATTATCTAAAAAAGAGAAAATCCGTTGGATAGCTGAAAACTTTTTTACAGATACTGAAAAAGTGAAAAGAGAACTCATGAGTTTTTGGCATTCTAATGAAGAACAACAAAAAGTATTAGATGGTTTTAGTGAAAACACTTTAAGTAATTTTGTGCTTCCTTTTGGTGTTGCACCGAACTTTGTAATCAACCATAAAACCTATTGTGTTCCTATGGTCATTGAAGAAAGTTCTGTTGTTGCAGCAGCTTCTAGTGCTGCTAAATTTTGGTTAACAAGAGGAGGATTTCAAGCCGAAATTTTAGGCACAACAAAAATCGGGCAAGTACATTTTTTATGGAAGGGAAATATTCAAAAATTATTTGATATTCTTCCTGATTTAAGTCAAAATTTATTAGACGATACTCAGCATATTACGGCTAATATGCAAAAACGAGGTGGGGGTGTTTTAGATATTCAGCTTGTGGATATGACCCATCTTGAAAAATATTATTATCAATTAAAAGTTTCATTTGAAACTTGTGATAGCATGGGAGCTAATTTTATTAATTCTGTGTTAGAACAATTTGGAAAAACATTAACGCGATATGTAGCTGAACACCCTTCTTTTTTAAATGAAGAAAAAGAAGTAGATGTTATTATGGCTATATTATCTAATTATACACCCAACTGTCTGGTAAGAGCAAAAGTCGAATGTCCTATAAAAGATTTAGGAAATTTTGGAGAAATAGATGCTCCAACTTTTGCTCAAAAATTTTATACTGCGGTTAGAATTGCGACTATAGATACCTCTCGTGCTACAACTCATAATAAAGGAATTTTTAATGGAATTGATGCTGTTGTATTAGCTACAGCTAATGACTTTAGAGCTATCGAAGCGAATGGACATACCTATGCTGCTAGAGATGGACAATATAGAAGTTTAACACATTGCAGTATTGAAAATAATATTTTTAAATTTTGGATAGATATTCCTTTAACTGTTGGAACTGTTGGAGGGCTTACTCGTTTACATCCTATTGCAAAACGTTCTTTAGAGTTATTAGAAAATCCTTCTGCACAAGAATTAATGTGCATAATGGCTTCTGTTGGATTAGCTCAAAATTTTGCTGCACTCAAATCATTAATTACAACAGGAATTCAAAAAGGACATATGAAAATGCACTTAATGAATATTTTAATTCATATGAAAGCTTCTGAAGAAGAAACTCAAGAAGCTGTTCATTTTTTTGAAAATAAAACTATTTCATTTAATAGTGTAAGAGAATTTTTACATCAAAAAAGAAAAACGATTCATAGTATTTAATAAATTAAATTTGTCCATATGCCAGATAAATTGACATTTCCTCTTTCAGAAAAAGACATTTCTCGTTGGCTTGGGCGAGATGTATATTCTCCCATTCGTGTTTCTAGTTTAAATCATTTAGGAATTGATCAAAAAAAATTTCTTGAATTATATACTTCCTTTTTTGAAGAATTATCTTGGGATCCTTATGATCCAAGAAGATTGCGTGTTGAATTTTTAAAAAATCATTTTCCTAAAGAAAAAGATACTATTCAAACATTTTTTAAATCTTATTATTTAGGAGAAAAAAAAATAGATGTTTTTAATCCATGGATAAAAAAATTATCTCAAAAAGAAAAAGAAAATTTCAATAAAATTCAACCATGGAGAAGACGATCTGTTGCTCAGTTTTTAATTGAAGAAAAAAATAAAGAGATTATTATTACAAGAGAAAAAGTAGATCAATTTGCTCAGGATGTTATGGGAGATGATTTCCGTTCTCTTCCTCGCGTTTTTGATGAAGCTCTCAAAAAACATGTAGAAAATGAATTGTTTTTTTCTTGGATTAAACATATTTATCAATTAACAAAAGAGGTAAGACCCCAAGCCAAAAAAATTAGAATGGTAGCTCATTTTATGAGTGTAAAAGCAAGACCTCAAAAACCTGGCGATAATTCTCCTGAAGGGGCTCATGAAGATGGTGCAGATTATATTGTTTCTGCTTTAGTCATTAATAGAATCAATGTAAAAGGAGGCGAAAGTCAAGTGATTGAACAATTAGAAAATGGAAATAAAGAAATTATTTTTAGACATACTTTAGCTCCTGGAGAATTTATTTTTCAAGGAGATAGTAAAGATGAAATTATTCATGGCACAGACCTTTGGCATCATGTAACTCCCTTCGCAATAAATGATGAATCTATTAATGAAGGTTGGAGAGATATTATTGGTTTTGATATTAATGTTGTAGAATAAAATATTTTTTTATATCCAAAATTTAGCCTGATTCAAATTTGTTCCATAAGTATAATTTGAATTTAAAACATATTTTTGCCCCGATTGAATATCTATTTCTTTTTTTAATTGAGTAACTGTTGGAGGCATTAAAGAATCTGTTCCTGTAAAATTTATTCCTTCTGCTAATTCTACTAAAGAATGCATTAAAACAGAATTTGCTTTTCCTGATAAATAACCAATTAAACTGGTTTGAGAATTAATTTCTAACTGATTTTCTGTATATAAATCAGTAACATTTACAATTCCTTGAGTACTTAATAATTCTGGCCAATGTCTTGTAAATAATAATGGATAATGCGTATGTCCATGTTCAAATTCAGCATAAGTTAATTGAGCCAAATTAATTATTTTTTCAGGAATTAATTTTCCTTCTGGTTTTAAAAACTGACGCAAATGTTTAAAAATTTGTACCTGATATTCATTGGCACAATAAATACTCATTAATTCTCCTACAATATAATCTACTTTTTCTGGTAATTCTAATTTCATGGCATCACCAACAATAAATTCTACTTTATGAGACCAACCATTTTTACTCAATTCTTTTTTTATAAATTCAGTAAGATTAGGATTGTTTTCAATTAAATATGCTTTTTTGACATAAGGCAAAAAATGTTTTGTCAAAGCTAAAGTTCCTACACCTGCTTCACAAACGACCTTATCCCGCATCATGTCATACTTTTTAAATGCATTAATAAAAGCATTTACACGAACACGATCCGTTTCCATTACTTTATAATATATCTCAGGAAAACCATAATGTTCTTCGCTAAAAGTTTGAGCATCTAAAAGAGCATATTTTAAATTATCAAAATTATCAATTACTTTATATAATAAATCCATCTTCATTTATTTAATTTGAATACCCAAATATCCTATTTTATTTTAAGATAACCAAAAGCTTGTTTCTTTTATTATTCTTTTCGTTATGAAACAATAAATACAACGAAATGAAACGACATCTTTTATTTTCTTTGGGATTGAATGTCCTTCTAGGAATTATCTATCTGTGTTTTTTATGTTTTAAAACTACTTGGTATTCTGATTCTGAAATTTCTTCCGTTTTTCAAGATTTGCAAAAAGAAAAAGATATAGCAAAACAAGAAGAAATGGAATATAGTAAACCCTATTTAGATAGAACTCCTTATAAAAGAAGTTTTAGAGATAGTCTTGCTAATATTACTGAAATGATTTGTGAGGAATACAGTAAAAAAGCACATGTT
>JAHDII010000004.1 GCA_020630895.1 Saprospiraceae bacterium | reverse complement strand
ACAGAGGATGTTTCTTATCATTTGCCCAACATGTTACTGAAAACAAAATAGATAATAAGAATCCAAAAAATATGGTATAACAATTGAAATTCATATAATAATAACGGGAATAGATGTAAATATAGTTTTAAAAAAGTTTTTGAAAAAGTATTACCTTTAAACTAACAAAAATATAAGTACTAAAAGTTCTAATAAACATTATTGCAAATAAATTTGTAGTAAACTCAAATCCATTCTTAATAATATCTAATTTAATCATTGTTTTCATTGACATCTAAAATTTTAATATCAATATTATTCATTAGTTTTTATCATCTAACATATAGCCAATGTTCTGGTAATTTAGGTGATAATATTTTTACTGATGGAGATTTTGGGAGTGGTGTTTCAAATATTCTTATTCCTGATCCACAAATTGCACCAGGATATTCTTATCAAAATACTCCTCCTCCTTATGATGGAGAATATTGTATTACTAATAATACTTCTATTTGGGGAGGTTTTGGAGAATATTGGGCGAATATTAATGATAATAGCCCTGATCCAAATGGCTATATGATGGTAGTTAATTGTGATTATGAGCCTGGTTTATTTTATGAAGAATTAGTAGAAAATTTATGTGAAAATACACTCTATGTTTTCTCAGTTGATATTTTTAATCTTTCTGATGGCATTCGTCCCAATGTTTCTTTTTTAATTGATGGTATCAATCAATATACAACAGGAGATATTCCGTATAATTTTCAATGGAATACTTATGGTTTTACTTTTACAACCTCTAGTGGACAAAATTCTGTAACACTTGCTTTACAAAATAATGCTGAAGGAGGTATAGGAAATGATTTAGCTTTAGATAATATTTCTTTTAGAGCTTGTGGTCCAACAACTTTAATCCTTCCTGAAGATATTACAAATATTTGTGAAGATGATTCTGAATTAGAATTAGAAGCTACTATTATAGGTACTTTATATGATACCCCTCATATTCAATGGCAACAAAGTTTTGATCAAGGAAATACTTGGGTGAATATTATGGGAGCTAATAATTTTTCATATATCCATAATTCTTTTTCTTCTAACTTTTATTATTACCGTTATTTATTAGCTAATGAAGCGGATAATTTATTAAATAATAAATGTAGAGTCATTTCAAATACAAAAATTATTGAAGTAGTCCCTAAATTTTATTCTATTACTGATACTATATGTGAAGGCTTATCCTATACTTTAGGAAATCAATCTTATTCATCGAGTGGTACTTATACCGATAGTCTGATTTCTTCTATTGGTTGTGATAGTATTGTAACACTACATCTTACTACAATCCCCCATCCAGATATCATTCCTATTTTTGATTATCAAGAACCTAATTGTTATAATGAACAAAATGGATATATCACTTTAGATACTATTTTAAATGGAACTCCTCCTTTTGAAATTACTATAAATAATGAGGCATCTTCTAATGGTACTCTTTATAATATTGGTCATGGAAATTATACCTATACTTTTACAGATGCTTATGGATGTCTTTTAGAAACAAATATAGAAATTATAAATCCCCCTTTGTTTGAAATTGATTTAGGAGAAGATATATCCATTACTTTAGGAGAAACAATAGAACTTACACCTAATTATTCTATTATTCCTGAAACTATTGAATGGTACACAGCGGAATCTTCTTCAATTTGTGAAATAGATAATTGTTATAGTTTAGAATGGACTCCTTATCAATCAAGTATTTTATATGTAACTGCAACTACAAATAAAGGATGTACTGCTACCAATTCTATTGATATCGAAGTAGATGATTCTCGTTATGTTTATATACCTAATTCATTTAGTCCTAATTCTGATGGATATAATGATTTTTTTACTATCTACTCTGCTGTTCCTAATGTAGAAGAAATTGAATATTTAGGAATATTTGATAGATGGGGAACTTTAGTCTATGAAAATCATCATTTTCTTCCTAATAATGAAACTTTAGGTTGGGATGGTAGATATAATAACACTGAACTACCTTCAGGAGTGTATATTTATAGTGCAAAAATTCGTTTTTTAGATCAAAAAGTAATAGAATACCAAGGGGACGTTACTTTAATTAAGTAAAGAAAATTACAACGCCATAATTTATCATTGATTGTAATTTATTTTTCATATTAGAGCGAGGTTTTGTAATAAGATGAAGAATATTGTTTATAATTTTTTTTACTTGTTATAACGAAAATTATAGTTAAGAGTACTTATACTGTGTGGACTTTGCAGATAAATGATAAATCTACAACTTAAATCAGTTATCCATCCATTTTTAAAGAATTCATCATTAAAACGGATTTTAGAAATTCATTAATATCTCCATTTAAAACGGCATCTGGGTTATGAACTTTATAATTAGAACGTAAATCTTTTACCCATCTATCATCTAAAACATAACTACGAATTTGAGAGCCCCATTCATTTTTCATTTTACCTGCTTCTACTTTATCTTTTTCAGCATATTGTTTTTGGAGTTCTGCTTCATATAATAGATTTTTTAATTTTTGAATCGCCTTATCTCTATTCATATGTTGAGAACGTTCTTCTTGACATTCTGCGATTAAACCTGAAGGAATATGAGTTACGCGAACCGCAGATTCTGTTTTATTAACATGCTGTCCACCTGCACCACTTGCTCTAAAAGTATCCCATTTAAGATCAGCAGGGTTAATTTTAATTTCAATACTATCATCAACAACAGGATGAACAAAAACAGAAGAAAATGAGGTCATCCTTTTTCCTTGAGCATTAAAAGGACTTACTCTTACTAAACGATGAACTCCATTCTCTCCTTTTAGCATTCCATAAGCGAAATCGCCAGAAATTTCTAATTCTACAGATTTTATTCCTGCTACATCACCATCTTGACGGCTCAAAGCTTTTACTTTATAACCATTCTTTTCTGCCCACATTAAATACATTCTTTCTAGCATAGCAGACCAATCACAACTTTCAGTTCCTCCAGCTCCAGCATTGATTTGAAGAATACAATTGAGTTCATCTTCTTTTTTGTTTAAAGTTGCTCTAAATTCCATTTCTGCAACTTTTTCTAAAGCTTCTTGATAAGATTCTTCTACTTCCTCTTCAGTACTTTCTCCTTCTTTATAAAAATCATATAAGACGGCGGTATCTTCAACTACCTGAGATGTATCTTCATAGAGGGTTACCCAAAATTTATGTAATTTAATTTCTTTTAAAATAGATTCTGCACGTTTAGGATCATCCCAAAAATTAGGATCTAAGGAAAGAGCTTCCTTATCTTCTATTTTCATTTTTCGATTAGGGACGTCAAAGATATTGGGCTAAAACACCCATTTTATCTTTTAAACTTTTAAGTTGATCAGATGTCATGATATAATTTTTATTATTTGATATGCAAATGTACTGTAAGTAAACATATTTTTTAAAAAATATGTTCCTTGTTTTTTGATTAAAATTCTACATCATGTTTTGTCACTTTGAAGAAATTCTAAAGGATAAAATCGATTTATATTTATGAATAACTTTAAAGAGTATAGAAAAAAATTACTAAAAAAACAGGACTTTAGTACAATACTAAAGTCCTGAAAAAATAAAAAAAAATAAAGATATTATTAATATCCAAATAATTCTTCTAATGTTAATTCTTTTACTTTACCTAAAGAATTTAAATATTCCATTCCTTCTTTTCCTATATTCTCTTTACTACCCAAAACCAAAACTACATAGTTACGTCCTTTTACATTTTTTTCTTGGAAATTTTTTAATTCTTCGGTTGTAACCGTTTTCATTTTTTCATAAACATCTTTACGAATATCGTGTTCTAAACCTCTTTCTTTTGCACTTATAGAATTCCAATATTTAGATGACCCATTAATTCTCTCCGTTTCTATTTTTTTAATAATAGAATTTTTAGCGGTTTCAATTTGCTCTTCTGAAATAGGCATGTTTTCTAAAATTTCTCTAACAGCAGGAATAGCATCTTTTAATTTATTTGCTTGTGTTCCGACATAAGACATCAAATAATGTGCTTTATCTTTTTTAGCAGGAGAAGTATAAAATGCCCAAGTAGAATAAGCTAATGCTCTAGACTCACGAATTTCTTGAAATATAATTGAAGATAAACCTGAACCAAAATAATTATTATATAATTCAGCCATTATATATTCATTCATATTAAATTCTTCAGTTCCTTTAGATAGCATCAATACTTCTGCTTGCACCATTGGAAATTCTACAAAATAAACTTCATTTTCTGTTCCTCCCGTTTCAGGATAATCCATTCCTCTAGGAATAGGTCTTAGGTTAGCAGGTACTTTATGATATTTTGTTAAAATATTATTGATTTCAGATTTAGATTTTGTTCCATAATAAAAAATCTTATGCTGAAAAGTGGTTAGACTTTTTATTTTCTCTGTTAAGTCTTTAGGTTGTATAGCTTTTAATTCTTTATTAGTTAAGATATTTGTAAAAGAAGATTTTTTACCATAACGAGCATAATTTCTCATTCCTCCACGAAGAATTGTTCCTTTATCTTTTTTAGCATTTTCTCTTCTTACTAAAATATCATCTATAACATTATCTAATGTTTTTTGATCTCCTTTTGCATTAGCTAAAAGGTGTTCAAATAGTTCAATACCTTGTTCTAATGATTCTTCTAAACCAGTGAGAGATACATATACTCTTTCATCACCACTATTCACATTAAAACTTAATCCTAGTTTAAAAAATTCTTCTTGTAATTGTTTTGCTGAATATTTTTCTGTTCCAAGATAAGCTAAATAATCTACAGCTAAAGGCAATTTTTTATCATGATTTTTACCCATATCTAAAATATAAATAAGAGTAAATAATTCATTGTCTTCATTTTTAAGATAATCTAATTGAATTCCTTTTTGGAAAACAGAAGATTGAATTTCTTCTTTATAATTAACAAATTCAGGAGAAAGACTTGCTGATTCTTGTGCCATAAAACTTTGAGTAAAATCAGAAGCTTCTTCTCTATTTAAAGATACAGCAGTAATATCAGGTTTATCCACTTTCATCACACTTTTATCTTCTTTAGATTCTTTATAAACCACTACATAATTATCTTTACGAAGGTGTTTTTTAGCAAAATTAATCACATCTTGTTTGGTTATTTTATCTAATAATTCAAAACGATTGACATAATTAGCCCAATTGGTTCCTAAAATGAATGAATTCGTCATTGCTCCTACTCTAGCTCCATTAGATTCAGTTCCTCTAATTTCACTTAATTTTAAATTCTTAATAACAGCATCCATCAGCCATTCTTCAAATTCTCCATTTTTAAGATTTTCTAATTCTGCAATTAACAACTCTTCTACTTCTTTTAAAGATTGTCCCTGTCTTGGCTTTCCAAAAAGTCCCCAAACAGAATAATCTTCAAATCCCCACATCCATGAATCAGATTCTAACATTTTTTGTTGTTGATTGATATTAATATCTAATAATCCTGCTTTTCTATTAAACATGATACCACGAATCATAGAAAGCATAATGGGATCTTTAGAATTAGCTCCATCAAATTTCCATGCCAGATCTACATAAGGATCTTGTGTTCCATATACTGTCTTTTGAACTCTTTTTGTTAATTCTGGCTGAGCTTGAAATTTTGGACGATCCATACTTTTAGAATTATAGTCACCAAAATATTTTTCAGCTAGAGCGACCATTTCATCAGGATCAAAATCTCCAGAAACAACAATTGCCATGTTATTAGGAACATAATATTTATTAAAATATTCTTGAATTTTTACATGACTAGGGTTTTTCAAATGCTCTCCTTCTCCAATGGTCGTTTGAGTTCCATAAGGATGTGAAGGAAATAATTCTTCCCTTAATACTTTATTAGATTTTCTAAAATCTCGATCTTGATTGATATTAAATTCTTCATAAACAGCCTCTAATTCTGTATGAAAAAGACGTAACACACATTCTTTAAAACGTTCAGATTCTAATTTCATCCAACGGTCTAATTCATTACTAGGGATGTCATTCACATAAACAGTTTGTTCTACATAAGTATAAGCATTCGTTCCTTTTGCTCCCAAAGAAGAAACCATTTTATCATATTCATTAGCAGCTACTAATTTGGCTGCATCATTAGATACTTTATCGATTTCAGCATAAATAGCTTTTCTTTTTTCAGGATCTGTTTCTGCTCTATGTTTTTCGTATAAATCAGAAATTTCTTTTAATTTTTTTTGTTCTTCTTCCCAATTTAAAGTACCAATTTTACTTGTACCTTTAAACATCATATGTTCTAAATAATGAGCTAAACCTGTTGCATCTGCTGGATCATGTTTAGAACCTGCACGTACAGCAATATTAGTTTGGATACGAGGTTCTTTTTTATTCACACTCATATAAACTTTCATACCATTTTTCATGGTATAAACTTTAACCCCTAAAGGATCTCCTGGTACTGTAGTATAATTATACTTAGTACTTTCAGTAGTAACTCCAATCATTTCTTCTGTTTCATTTTTTACAGTTTCTTTAGTAGAATCACTTATTTTTTTATTACAAGCAATTAAAGTAAAAATTCCTAAGACTAAAGAAGTTATCATTAAACTTTTATTCATAATAGTAGATTTATTAGTTATGAAGTGACAAAAATAACAGATATTCAAAAATATAAACAACTAAACCTATTTATTTTGTTTTATTTCAATTATTTTAACTTCTAAGTTTTAATTCTTTGTTAATTGATTATGAACAAAGAATAAATATTTTAAAAAAATAATGAGTTGGCATTTTTTTAGATACAGAAAAACTAGACTTGAATAGTTAAATTATAAAATGAGTTCTAATTATGAATGAATTATATTATAGTTTGACTTGCATATTAAGCTAAAATAATCGTTATTATAGTATAAGAGTTTATTTAAAATGTTGAGAAAAGAAATATTATTTATAATCACGTTTACTTGTTTATTATTAAATCCTCTTAAAGGTCAAATAGATTCTTTAGGAAAGGTTTTAGTAAAAGCAAAAGAAATGCCTCATACAAAAAAATGTTCTGAGAAAGATGATCAAGAACAATGTACCCAAAATGAATTAGCTATTTTTTTTAAAAATAAAATGATTTATCCTAAAGCAGCCATTGAAAAAAAAATAGAAGGCACAGTAATTATTAGTTGTATTATTAATAATAAAGGAAAAATAGTACAACCTAATATATTATATGATATAGGAGGAAATTGCGGAAAAGAAGCATTAAGATTGGTGAAAATGTTACCTCCTTTAGTTCCTGCAAAAGAAGATTCAAAAAATGTTAATGTGATTTATAATATAGAAGTTCCATTTGCATTAAGTGATATTAAAGAAAAAGAAACAAGTATTATTTATGAAGAACCAACAAAACCTATTATTCCTAAAAATGATGAAGATTTAAACCTTCATCTTGAAGAAGAAAGTTTTCCTTCAGAAACCATCCAAACAGATTTAGGGGAAGTTTATATCAGAACAGATCAAATGCCTTATTTTAATGGCTGTGATGGAATGATTAACAAAACTCAAGAAAAAAGGAATTGTTCAGATAAAAAATTAGTTTCTTTTTTGTCTTCTAATTTAATCTATCCAGAAGAAGCCAAAAGAAATGAAATAGAAGGAGTAGTTTATGTAAGTTTTATTATTGATGAAACAGGAAATTTGATCCAACCAAAAGTTATTAGAGATATAGGAGGGGGCTGTGGAGAAGAAGCCTTAAGAGTAGTTCAAGCAATGCCTCTTTGGGAAGCAGGAAAAGAAAAAGGAATTCCTGTAAAAGTAAAAATGAATTTGCCTGTTAAATTTTCTTTATCATCCAATGCAGCAGATAAATATCAAATTCATTGGGGAAATTTAAGAACGAATAAAATAAGTGTTGAAGAAATTTTGGAAGCTATTAATGAAGATTTAGTCGTCAGAAATATTTTTGGTGATGATGTGACCATTTCTTTTTTAAATATTTCTTATCAAAAAAATTCTAAAATAAAAGAAGAAAGTTCTACAGGTAAAATTACTTTCGCTATGATGAGACTTCTTAGAAAAGTGAAACCTAGTTCTTATATTATTATTATGGCAACCATTCAAGAAAAAGGAGAAATGATTGATATTTCTAGAAAATTTAGGGTTATAAAATGATTTGATATTTTTATTTTCGAGTACCTTTATTCCAAAATAAAAATAGATATGTCAATATTTTCTTTAGCAATCCATGGAGGAGCAGGAACCATTTTAAAATCAAAAATGACTCCTGAAAAAGAAGCACAATATATTCAAGCACTTCAAGAAGCCTTGAAGCAAGGTCATCAAATACTTTCTCAAGGAGGAACATCTTTAGATGCTGTTGAAGCATCCGTTTGTTCCTTAGAAAATTGTCATTTATTTAATGCAGGTAAAGGTTCTGTTTTTAATGCAAAAGGAGAACATGAAATGGATGCTTCTATAATGGAGGGTTCAACCAAAAATGCAGGGGCTATTGCTACTATTAAAGGAATTAAAAATCCAATTCGTTTAGCTAGAAAAGTGATGGAAGAATCTGAACATGTTTTTTTAGTAGGAGATGGAGCTATCGAATTTGCAAAAATGCAAGAACTAGAATTTATTTCTCCTAATTATTTTTATGATGAATTTAGATTTCAGCAATGGCAAAAAGTAAAAGATAGTGATCAATTTATGTTAGATCATAGTATAGAAAAGAAAGATGAAAAATTTGGGACTGTAGGAGCTGTTGCTTTAGATATTCATGGTAATGTTGCCGCTGCTACCTCAACAGGAGGAATGACCAATAAAAAATTTGGGAGAATTGGAGATAGCTCCATTATCGGGGCAGGTACATATGCTAATAATAAAACTTGTGCCGTTTCATGTACAGGGAGTGGAGAGTTTTTTATAAGAAATGTAGTAGCTTATGATGTTTCTTGCTTAATGGAATTTAAAGGTCTCTCTCTTCAAGATGCTTGTGATGAAGTAATTCATCACCGGTTACTAGAAATCAATGGTGATGGCGGACTGATTGCTGTTGATAATCAAGGAAACATTGCTCTTCCTTTTAATACTGAAGGAATGTATAGAGCAAGTGTTTCTAATTCTCAAAAAGAACAAATATTAATTTATAAATAATTCAATCATCACTGAAAATAGAATTCAGGAATAAAAGAGGATAAAAGATTAAAAACTTGCTTTGTATAATATCTGTTTACAGAAAAAATCATTTTTTGAGGATAAAGTAAAATTTTGATTAACTACCATATATAAATTTTCTTAAAAATCTTTTTTCAACTAAAAAAGAATGTTTAAAATGAATAAATATTCATATAAATCATAATTTCTATCCAAAATTGAATGATATATAATAAAAATTGTTTTTCTTTATCTATTTAGAAGCAAAAGAAGATTCAAAAAACTATTGAAAATCAATTCTCATCATCAACTTAAATAAGATATACTATGGATTTAGAATTATTTATTAAAATACTCTTTTTAATTATTTTAAATGCTTTTGGTCTTGTCATTTATTGGTCTTTTCATTTTTTTAAAATGGGAAGTAAAGATAATGATTATGCTAAAGTCATGAAGGAATTAGGTTTCCAAAAAGATAATGATAGAAAAAAAGAAGTTGTTGCAGGAAAAAAAGTAGAAAGAAAACCAAGTACTGTAATGAAAAGATCGAATTACTGGTTGCCAGTTATATTTTTTACAATGGTTTGTTTAATTGTAAGTTCTTTATTTTTATTTCCTAATGCTTTTTTCCCTGAATTATTTCAAGAAGGAACAGCAAAATTTAGCCATAATCCTTTCTTTTTAGGAATGTATTTTGGTAAATCTGAAGTTGATTGGGCGAATCTAGCTAATCCAGATATTGCTGATCTTCAAAGAAGAAGTATTGCTACTTTAGCTTGGGGATTTATGGGAGCCTTTTTATGGGCATCATCTAATATGGTTCGTCGTTTAGCTAAAGCAGATATTACACCCATATTGTATTATAAAGCAGCATTTAGAATATTATTTGCTTGTGCTATAGCTTTAATTTTTTCTTTTATTTCTAATGAGGTTCAAATATTAGACGATATGGCATTTACCAATTCTTTTGTCCCTGCTTTAGCCTTTGTAGCGGGTACTTTGCCTGAAAGATTTTTTAATTATTTATTAGATATGTTGAAATCTATTATAGGTAAAAGAGAAGCCAATACCAAAGAATTACATCTTAGAAATATTGAGGGATTAAGTGCTATGCATAGAGAAAGGCTTTGGGAAGAAGGTATCGATAATGCTCAAAATTTATCTCAAGCTGGATTAATGCAATTAATGCTTAAAACACCTTTTGAAGCTCGACAAATATTAGATTGGATGGGACAAGCTAAATTGATTTGTTACATGAAAGAAGATATTGATAAAGCTTATGATGTGGGAATTCGTTCTGCTTTTGATTTTATTGCATTAAAGGAAACTTATACTGAAAGAAAAGTAGATAATATGAATGCTTTACAAGAATTAGGGCAAACTTCAGGTTTTACAACGCCTATTCTTGCAGTTGTTTCAGAATTGGTGAATAATGATGTTGGTACAAAAAATTTGAAAGTATTTTTAGATAGGCTAAATGGTAAAAAAGATAATAAAATTGTTACTATCTATGAAGATTCTAAAGAAGAAACAAAAGAAAAAGATGCTTCAAAATTTGATATTCCAGCAGATATTCCAAAATAAACTAAATCATTCGATTTAATGTTTTAAATTCGCGCTTTAGTTTAATACAAAATACATTAAAATGATTAATTTAATTCTATTTGGCCCTCCAGGTTCAGGAAAAGGAACTCAAGCAGAAAAGCTTGTTAAGAAGTATGAATTACATCATATTTCTACTGGAGATTTATTTAGAAAAGAAATCAAAAACAAAACTCCTTTAGGTTTAGAAGCAATTAGTTATTCTAATAAAGGTCAATTAGTTCCTGATAGTGTTACTATAGGAATTTTAAGAAAAGAAGTTGAAGCAAATTTAAAAGTAAAAGGATTTATTTTTGATGGCTTCCCTAGAACTGTTCCTCAAGCAGAAGCACTCAATCAATTGATGGAGGAAATTGATTCTGAAATTACCTGTTTAGTAGAATTAAGAGTCCCTGATGATGAACTAACCAATCGTTTATTAGGACGAGGTAAAACATCAGGTAGAGCAGATGATCAAGATACTGATATTATTGCGAATAGGATACAAGTTTATAAAGATGAAACGATTCCTGTAGCTCTTCATTATGCACAAGTAGATAAAGCATTTATTGTAGATGGTGTAGGCAGTATTGATGAAGTATTTGAAAGACTTTGTTCTAGAATAGAGGAACAATCACAAGAAGTATAAATTTTTATACATTATGAATTGACATTGTATCTTTGCTTAAGATACAATGTCAATTTTTTTATAGCTTATCCATCTTAAAAAATAAAAAATCTCATGGCAGAAAATTTTGTAGATTATGTAAAAATATGTTGCCGGTCAGGCAAAGGAGGAAGTGGTTCTACTCATTTTCATAGAGATAGATTGAACCCTAAAGGGGGACCTGATGGTGGAGATGGAGGAAGAGGAGGACACATTATTCTTAAAGGAAATGCTCAAATGTGGACACTTCTTCATCTTAAATATCGAAAACATGTGATTGCTGAAATGGGTGGTGGCGGAAGTGGAAGTCATAAATCAGGTGCTTCAGGTAAAGATGTTATACTAGATGTTCCTTTAGGAACTGTAGCCAAAGATGCTGAAACAGGGGAAGTCCATTTTGAAATAATGGAAGATGGCGAAACTCAAATTCTTGTTTCTGGAGGAAGAGGAGGTTTAGGAAATGCACATTTTAAATCTCCTACCAACCAATCACCACGATATGCTCAACCAGGAGAAGAAGGAAGAGAAGAATGGAAAATATTAGAATTAAAAGTTTTAGCAGATGTGGGTTTAGTCGGTTTTCCTAATGCTGGAAAATCAACATTATTATCTGTTATAACTGCTGCAAAACCTAAAATTGGAGCTTATCCTTTTACGACTATTGTTCCTAATTTAGGTCTAGTCAATTATAGAGGAGGAAAATCTTTTGTTGTTGCAGATATTCCAGGCTTAATTGAAGATGCTCATTTAGGTAAAGGGATAGGGCATCGTTTTTTAAGACATATTGAGAGAAATGCTACACTTCTTTTTATGATTCCTGTTGATACTGATGATATTCAAAAGGAATTCAATATTTTATTGAACGAATTAGAACAATTTAATCCAGAATTATTAGATAAGCCTAGAGTTTTAGCGATTACTAAAAGTGATTTAATAGATGCGGAATTAAAAGAATTAATAGAACCTCATCTTCCTAAAGATATTCCACTTTGTTTTATTTCTTCTGTAGCACAAGAAGGATTGATAGAATTAAAAGACCTTCTTTGGAAAGAACTCAATGCATAAATTACTATTCTTTGGAATAGTAATTTATGCGATTAAAAGTATTATTGTTCTTTTACATGGAAGCTTGTATGAAATTTATCATAGACAAAATTATCTTCTTCTTCATAACCTAAAATTCCTAAAAACTGAAAATCTCCTGTTTCATTTAATGTGATAGAAAATTGAGCTTCTTTCTCATTTTTCATAGTGAGCCAAGGCATATCTTCAACAGAAGTTTCTTTTCCTTTTTCAGTCATGATCCCTTTACAAGTATATTTTTTATTCTCTTTAGGTTTAGGATGATATACAAGAACATCATAGGTTTCTCCTACAATAAATGTATCTTTTTTTTGAGTAATAATAGGAAATGCAATTCCTTTGGTAATCGTTCCTTTTAAATCATATTTTTCAGAATATACTAAATCTCCATGATGAAAAATAGAAGTAGATTTTAAATTTCCATTTTCATAATAAGCCTCCGAATTGCCATGTCGAGTACCTTTAGTATAATTTTCTTTAGCCATTATTTTTCCTGAAGGAAAATACATAACAACTAAGCCTTCTTTTTTTCCTGCCACATGATTAGACTCCGATTGTAATTGACCATTTTTATAGTATGCTTTTAATATTCCTTCAACTTCTCCATTTACAGTTTTATATTCCATGTTTAATTCTCCAGAAGGATAATATTTTTTGGTCATACTATCATCTTTCTTTTGATTACATGAAAAAACAAAAGAAAAACATAAAATTATTGAGAATAATTGTAATACTTTCATCATTATTTTTTTTGCAAAATTAATATTAATCTTTTATAGTTTTATGTATTCCTTTAAAATCCTTATTTTTGCATGCAGTTAAAATAAATGTTATGGTAGTTAGTGAAGACACTAAAAATAAATTAAAAGAACTTTCTAAATTAACTAGAGAGATTTATGGTATTCGAGAAAAGGAAAAAATTTCTTATAAAAATCATCCTCTATTTGTAAAAGATGTTATTAAGGACTTCACTAATATTTCATATAATTTAGCGATAGCGGATCATATAAGTAGCGAAGCAGAAAAAGATTTATTATTATTAGCTCTTGAAAAAATATTCTATGCTGATGGAAATGTAAATCCTAATTTTATGGCAGCTATTACTACTCAATTTGAAGAGTTTATGACAGAATCGCCTAGTATTGAAAGTCCTATTCATATTTTAGAAAAAGCGAAGCAATACGATACACAACACAACAAAAAAGTAGCGAATAGACTTAGAGATCTAATAGTTGCTTATGCAGAAGCATTAGTACTTTGTGATGGTTTTGAATCTATAAAAGAATTTGATGTTGTAGAAACATTTAAAACATGGGTTTACGAATAGTTTAAGAATTATCTTCAAACCAAAGAGGATCTTTTGCATTAGAATCATCTCCATTATAATTTACAAAAATTTCTTCGCCTGCTTGGATATCTCTTAAAGCATAATAATCAAAATTTTTGTTTTCATAATCGGGAATGGCTTCTACATTAGGAGAATACGAATGATTATAAATAGAGCCAAAACCTAAAACAATAACGGCTTCTTTTTCTTCTTCGCCCCAATAGTAATAATAATCATGTAAAATAGTAGAATGGATAATGTCTACTTCTAATTCAGGAATAATAATTACAGGACAAACTTCTAGTAATGTCCCTTTTGCAATATCTGCTGAGGTAAAAACACCACGATCATGTACTTTACTTGTTGTTACAAATAATGATGGTATCCTTTGCATTAGTTTTAATTTTTATTTGTTAATATAAATTTACTGATCTATTTTTAAAAAATGTATATCAAGGCTAAAAAAATGTTTTGATTACCTTTGTGCGGATAGAAAATAGAAGATATGAGTAAAGAATTTCAAAATAAGAATATTAATAAAACAGGAGTAGTTTCTATTATTGGAGCTACTTGGAGTATTTGGTGGCGATATATTTCTCAATTCCGTTGGGAATGGAAATATTTTGGGAAAATTTTATTGGTAACTTTAGTTGTTATTGTTGGATTTCCTTTTAGACTATGGGAAAAATTTAGAGTCGGAAAACAAATTCAAAATACAAAAATAGATGAATCACCTGTTTTTATATTAGGACATTGGAGAGGAGGAACAACATTATTGCATAATTTATTGAGTAAAGATCCTCAGTTTGGATATGTTACGTATTTACAAGGTTTGTTCCCTCATGCTTTTTTGGCTTCTAATTTTTTTAGATGGTTTGCTACTAGAATTATGCCGTCTAAACGCCCTATGGATAATATGGAAATTGATACTGAATCTCCTCAAGAAGAAGAACTCGCTTTGATTGCTCAAAGTGGTCATTCTTTATATAATATGTGGATTGCTCCTGAGAAACAAAATGAAATTTGGAATGATTATGCCTTGTTTAAAAATAAAGAAATAAAAAATAAATGGAGTAAAGGATATTTAGATTTATTAAAAACAGCTACACTAAATTTTCAAGGAAAAAGATTAGTTTTAAAAAACCCTCCTAATACAATGAGAATCCCTTATTTATTAGAACAATTCCCTAATGCAAAATTTATTTTTATTTATCGTAATCCTTATAAAGTATATGCTTCAACATATAAATTGTATAGAGATGTAATTAATTTTTTTCAATTACATGATGAAGATGAATCATTTATTGACCAAAATATTTTGAGAATTTATAAAGAAATGAATGAGGCATATCAAAAAAATAAAAATTTAATCCCTCAAGAAAATTTAATAGAAATTAAGTTTGAAGATTTTGTAAAAAATAAAGAAGAAGGTTTAAAAAATATTTATCAAAAATTAGATTTAGGCGATTTTAAAAATGTTGAATCTATTTATCAAAAATATTTATTAACGATTCAAAATCATAAAAAAAATAAATTAAATACTGATAAAGAAGTGCTGAAAAAAGTAAATGATAATTGGTCGTTTGCTTTTAAAGAATTTAATTATGAAATGGAAAAAATAGAACAATCATAATTAAAAAAATAGATAACGTATCATGTATGATTTTATTTTTTAAAATAATTCTCTTTGTTCGTTTTCAGGTAAAAGACGAAAAGATTTTCGATGATATTTTGTAGCTCCATTTTTTAGAATCGCTGCTCTATGAGCTTTTGTAGGATAGCCCTTATTTTTTGACCATAAATATTCTGGAAATTCTTTATCTATTTTTTCCATATATTCATCTCTATATGTTTTTGCTAAAATAGAAGCCGCAGCAATAGAAGCCATTTTTCCATCTCCTTTAATTATACATTCGTAAGGAATTGTAGAAGATGTTTTAAATCTATTTCCGTCAATTAATAATAATTCTGGTTGTATTTTTAATTGTTGTACGGCTTTATTCATAGCTTCAAAAGAAGCATTTAAAATATTAATTTTATCAATTCTTTTTGGAGTACAAAAAGCAACTGCCCAAGCCAAAGCTTCTTCTTCAATTATTACTTTTAATTTTTTTCTTTTAGATTCTGATAATTGTTTGGAATCATTTAAAATATCATTTTTAAAATCCTGAGGTAAGATAACAGCACTAGCATAAACAGGACCTGCTAAGCAACCTCTTCCTGCTTCATCACAACCTGCTTCAATTTTATTTTTATATAAGAATGGTGCTAACATTAGTCTTGAAAAAAATTAGGATCTTCTTCTTCAATAATTTCTTTTATTTCTCTTTCATACTCAACAGTAAATCCAGATTCTTTTATCATAAATTCAATAATTTCCATCATTTTATTTCCTTGTTCTTCCGCTTTTAATAACAAATCGCTTTCTAGTGCTTTTTCTCTAATAAATTGTTTTGCATTTTTATTTAATGCTGTGAGTTCATCTTTAGAAAAGGAATTAAAAGTACTTTCTTGAATATCATAATATTTTAAATCGTGTTCTAAAGCGATGATTTCTGGATCGGGAATATTTCCAATTCTCAAAATTTTATTGGTATGATCAATTTCAAAAGTCATTTTCTCCATATCGTATCCTACAGAAATTTTTGCCTTTACAATAATTAATGCCTTTTTAGAAAAGGTAGGTGAATAAATAGGATTGGGTAAAGGTTCCCACTTACTTTTATGTTCATATATTTCAGAAAAAATACCTTCTACAGAAACTAACTTTGTTACTGTATTTATTTTTTCTAATAAAACATTAGATTGTTCTTCAATGCTCACTTTTGTCTTAGACATCCAGCTATACATGATCCATGCACCTAAACTAAATACGACAAAAAAAGCAACTGCGGCTAATATATATTTTGCTGTTTTAGACATATTAAATTCATTTTTGAATATTAAAGATATATAGATTTTTATATTATTGTTGAATCATAAAAGACTTAATTTTTATTATTTAAATATTGACATCAAAATAGGAATAATCATTTTTTTGTTTTCTATAGAAATAGGCTAGAATAAAATAGTATATTTGATACAATCAAAAAAATTAAGACTATGATAATTTATGGCCCATTTATTTTTGCTTATGGATTTATATGCATTATATTTTTTTTACTCGCTTTATTTTCTACTCCTAAAAAATTTATAACTCCATTATTTCCTTTTTTATTATTAACGTTAATATTTCCTTCTGTTGGATATGGATTATATATTTTTAAGAAAAAACAATTAGAACAAGATCCTCTTTTGAATGAAAGAAATTATTATATTTTTTCTAAAATGGGAAAAGTACATATTGTTTATACTGTCGCTTTAATTTTAATTACTTTATATATTGAATATTGGTGGATAGATGGTCTATCTACAGGATTATTTGGATTTCTTTTTTCTTGGAATATTTTTCTCCTTTATCTCATTATTATTTTAATAGTTATTTTTAGTTCTTTTATTTCTATTTTTATTTGGCTACCTTTTATTATTGCAAGTGCTTATGAACCTAATCCCTCTAAATATCATCGATTATTGCCTAAAAAAATAAGAGATTCTCCTAAATGGAAAAGAAAAAAAGTAGCCGATAATCCTAAAGATGTTTCCTATAAAAATACAGATGAATATATTCCTTTAAAAGATGATGACGAGGATGATTTTACAATTGATTTAGATTAATTTTGAGGAGGATATTCTCTATTTTTTAATTCAGATAAATTGGGAATTGTTTTTTGAATTAAACTCACAAAATCTAACGTTGCTGGATCAACATCATTTAAACTATCCCAAATTAAGTGGTATATTTTTTCTTGATTTGAAAATAAAAATATTCTTCTTGTTTTTGTTCCTGTAGCTCCTTCTGATATTTTTTTTCCTTCTTTTTCAAGTGTTCTACTTGCTTTTTGTAAAGATTCAAAAGTTGAAGGAGAAATAGAATACGTTTCGTCTGCGATTATTGTTCCATAGACATCTACTACAACATGAGCCGTATATTTTTTTATACAAATCACATAACTTCTATGATATCGAGGAGGTGTAGAACTATCATCAAAATAGTATTCTATGCTATCTATGGTATTTTCTTTCATGTCTTTTATTTTTTCATGGCAACTTGGTAAAAAGATTAGAAGTATGAACATGAAAAATAATAATTTTCTCATTAAAAAATAAACTTTCCATCTTGATAAATCAATTCATCATCAGCATAAATTTCTCCACCTTGAGTCATATCTGTAATCATATCCCAATGGATAGGAGATTCATTTTTTCCTCCTGTTTGATAATAAGATTGTCCAATAGCCATGTGAATCGTTCCACCTATTTTTTCATCAAAAAGAATATTTCTTGTTCTTTTATTAATATCATAATTAGTTCCTATCGCTACTTCACCAAAATATCTGGCTCCTTTCATAGCAAAAATTTCATCTAAAAAACTTACATCACCATCAGCTTCCCATTTTTCAACTCGCCCATCTTTTATCCAAAGAGTTACATTTTCTAATTCTTTGCCCATATATAAAGCAGGTAAAGAAAATCGAATTTTTCCATTCACTGAATTTTCTACAGGTCCTGTATAAACTTCTCCCGAAGGCATATTCGTTTGCCCATCAGAATTGATCCAAATTCTATCTTTTACAGAAAAAGAAACATCAATATCATTTCCTTTATAATGAATAGTAGATTTAGAATTTAAAAGATCGACAATTCTTTGTTGATCTTTTCTTCTATCTAACCATTTTTGAATAGGATCATCATCAAATAAACCACAAGCATTAAAAACAAAATGCTCATATTCTTCTAAAGACATTTTTGCATTTTGAGCCGCAGATAAAGTAGGATATTGACAAAGATTTCTCTTCATTTCTCTACTAGCTGTTCGTTTAGAATATATTTTATATAAAGGAGCTAAGGCTTCTTTATGGATTTTACTTCTTTTAGGATCAACAGATTCTTCATCCATTAAATTGAAAGGAGCTCGGATATAAATATAAGCATTAAAATCTCTTAAAGCTTTATCCAATAATGTAGGAACATATTTTAATTGATCATCATTTCCATAATTAAAGAGAATACGGTGCTGTTCTCTAAATTCAAATTCTACTTCCATATGACCACCTGCTTCAAGAGCTTTTTTATAAATTTCTCTCACTAATGGTTCTGCTAATGTTGAAGTACGTACTAATAATTTTTCCCCAGCCTTTAATTCAACACAATAATTCACTAATAAATTAGCATATTTCTCTAATAATGGATTCATGATATTTATTTTGATAAAATAAAATTCAAATGTATAACAATTTTATAGAATCTGTTTGTATAAAAAATTAGATAGTGAGAAAAGTCATGCTTTGAAACTTGCATTATGCTAAAGAAAACCTCATTTTTGTTTCGTTTTTATAAAATGATACAAAAAATTAGATATGTCTAATTCTAAAATTGATGAAAAAAAATTGCTAAACTTTATACAACAAGGTTTAGAAGAGGATGTAAGAGATGGCGATCATACTTCCTTGGCTTGCATTCCTAGTACAGCTAAAAATACAGCTAAATTATTAGTAAAAGATGTTGGGATTTTAGCAGGAATGGAAATTGCTGAAGCTATTTTTAAATATGTAGATCCTGAGGTAGAATTTAATCCTTTTTTAAAGAATGGAGATGATATTCATGAAGGAGATATTGCTTTTGAAGTAACTTGTAATGCACAAGCTTTATTAAAAGCAGAACGCTTAGTCTTAAATACAATGCAACGTATGAGTGGTATTGCTACTCATGCCAGACGCTTTGCTGATGAAGTTGCAGGAACCTCTGCAAAAGTATTAGATACTAGAAAAACAACTCCATTGCTAAGGTTTTTAGAAAAAAAAGCGGTACTCATTGGAGGTTGTACTAATTATCGAAATGGATTATATGATCGTATTATGATTAAAGATAATCATATAGATGCAGCAGGAGGAATCCAACAAGCTATTGAAAGAACTCATCAATATTTAAAAGAAAAAGAACTTGATTTAGAAATTACGATAGAGGTCAGAAATTTAGTAGAATTATATACTGTTTTAGATATAGGAGGAATCCATCGAATTATGTTAGATAATTTTGAAGTTCCCTTAGTAAAAGAAGCAGTTGCTATTATTGGAGACCGTTTTGAAACAGAAGCTTCTGGAGGAATTAATATTCATACCATAAGAAAATATGCCAAGGCAGGAGTCGATTTTATTTCTGTAGGTGAACTCACTCACTCTATTAAAAGTTTGGATTTGAGTTTAAAAATTAAAAAATAATAATTTGTTAGGAATAAAAACGACTGTTATAACTCAATTTATGCAGTCGTTTTTATCCTCAAAATATTTTTTAAATTCTAGGAGTACTTTGATACATTACAATAAATGCCATTGCTATTTTCATTGAAAAAGAGACTTCTTCGGATAAATTATCTTCTATTTCCCAATCTCTAAAATCATTTTCATAAAGAGTGTACATTTCAAAAGTACCATATTTACTTTTTGCAATACTCCATTCATCTAATTGATTTTTATATTCACTTTCTAAAGTTAGGCTAATCGTTCCATCAGAAATGCGCCACTCTGTTAAATCATTTAACCATCTTGTTTTTATGGTAATAATCTGATTATCTCCTCTTAATTCCCATTCAGTATTTTTATTTTGCCACTTCTTTTTAATACTTCCAGAAGCATCTCCCACACTATAATCCCATTCCGATTGATCATCTTTTAATTTCCATCTTACTTCCAATTCTCCATCTGTTGTTTCATCTTCAGTATAAACAATCCATTCTTTATAGCTATCATCTTCAAGTGTAGAAATACCATATAATTCTTTAGGTGTTGAAGCAGTATAATGAATAGATAATATCAGTATTATAGGTAAGAATAGTTTCATCTTTCTAGTAAGAATTGCTTAAATATTTAACTCTTTTTTTATTTTTTTATTTTGCCCTTGAACATAAGTTGGCTATATTATAACAATATAGTAATTTTGCTATAATAAAATATAATAAATATGATGAGTTCTTTTTTAATGGTAATGCCAGATTTTGCTTCTCCAGAAGTTTGGGGGAGTTTACTTACTTTAACTTTTTTAGAAATTGTACTAGGAGTAGATAATATAATTTTTATTTCTATTGCAGCAGGGAAATTACCAGAAGAGCAACAAAAGAAAGCAACGAATATTGGTTTAGTATTAGCTATGGCTATGCGTATTGTTTTGTTATTTGGTATCAATATTTTAATAGCTATGGAAAATCCTTGGATTAGTTTTGATATTTTTGGGAAACACGCCGCCTTTTCAGGACAAAGCCTTATTCTTATTGCAGGAGGACTATTTTTATTATATAAAAGTGTAACAGAAATACATCATAAATTAGAAGGAGAAAGTCATGCTGAAAGTGCAGCAAAGAAGAAAGCTATTTCTTTGACCAATGTGATTATTCAAATTACTATTATAAATATTGTATTTTCATTTGATTCTATTCTTACTGCTGTAGGAATGACAACAGGAATTACAGGAGCTTTAATTATTATGATTATTGCTGTAGTATTATCTGTAGGAATTATGATGATATTTGCACTGCCTATAGGTCGATTTGTAAATAAGCACCCTACGATTCAAATGTTAGGAATGTCCTTCTTAATATTAATTGGTTTCTTACTCATTGCCGAAGGAGCTCACATGGCTCATTTAATTGAAGGAGCAATTCCTAAAGGATATTTATATTTTGCTATAGCTTTCGCTTTATTAGTAGAATTTTTAAATATGAAATTACGTAAAAAAGCGACTCCTGTTCAATTACATGGTGTAAATAATAAAGACACAGAAACGAATATTGAGGAAAGTAAAATCCTTGATGATCATGTTATTAAATAATCGTAATTTAAATTGTGTAGAAGACTACTTAGTCAATAGTTATTAAGTTTTGTCGTCTATTCTATAGACGAATAAACTATGGATTTTACGGATTTATCCGCAACTTAAATTAATCCATAATAATTGTATCTTTTGGAGAAAGAAAAGGAGGTTCAAATGTTCCAACACTAATGGTTAAAAGTTCTCTCTTTTTGATTTTATCCATTTTCATACGAATCGTCAAATTAGTAGGAAGTTTATATTTCCTACTGATTGTTGATGTCATTAAAATATAATTATCTTTTAATTCTATTTTTTGAATAGAGCCTACTTGAGCATTATTACAAAAAATAGGGCTTCCTTTTTGTAAGCCCTTAATATCCTTAGATTGAATATAAACCGTATAATATTTCCAAGGCATTGTTTCCCTTGTAATATTCAAAAATACAATAGTAAAAATGAGGACTAGAATAGCGATTAAACCCATTTTAGTGTATCTCTTTTTTTCAATAATAAGCTCTTGTGATTCTTTCATAATAGAAAAATAAAATATTTATAGATTATTTTCTAAAAACTTTGCATTTTTGACACTTTTCTTTGAAGTTATTTAAAAATATTAAATATGTCTATTTCTAGGTATCATAAAATAAATCCAAATTTATTCAAACTAAATCGTAAACGATTTGCTCGACAAATGAAATCAAAATCTATTGCGATATTTCATTCTAATGATTTAATGCCTAGAAATGGAGATCAATATTATCAGTTTAGACAAAATTCTGATTTGTTTTATTTATCAGGTTTAGATCAACCAGAAGCTATTGTTGTTTTATTTCCTAATTGTATCAAAGATGGTTTTGAAGAAATAGCATTTATAAAAAGAACAAATGCTCATATTGCCATTTGGGAAGGACATAAATATACCCAAGAAGAAGCATCTGAAATTTCAGGAATCAAAAAAGTATTTTGGTTAGATGAAATGGATACTATTTTAACAGAACTCATTTTACTAGCAGATAGAATTTATATCAATTCTAATGAAAATGATAGATACCAATCTGATGTTATCAGCCGTGATTTGCGTTTTGGACATGAACTCATGAAAAAATATCCTACTCATAAATATCATCGTTCTCAACCTATTTTAAAAAAATTAGCGATGATAAAATCTGATATCGAAGTAGGACTCATTCAAATTGCTTGTAATATTACAGATCAAGCTTTTAGAAGAGTATTAGATTTTGTAAAGCCAGGCGTTTTAGAATATGAAGTAGAAGCAGAAATTATTTATGAATTTATAAGAAGTGGTGCTAATGGTCATGGTTATAACCCTATTATAGGTAGTGGAATTAATTCTTGTTGTTTACATTATAATGATAACAATAAAGAATGTAAAAATGGAGATGTTTTATTAATGGATTTTGGAGCAGAATATGCTAATTATACCGCAGATTTAACTCGAACAATTCCTGTTAATGGAAAATTTACAAAAAGACAAAGAAAAGTATATGATGCTGTATTAAAAGTGATGAGAAATGCTACAGAAATGTTGGTTCCAGGAACTACTTTAGAAGATTATCATAAAGAAGTCGGAAAAATGATGGAAAGTGAGTTGATAGATTTAAAGTTAATTACCAAACATGATGTAGAAAAACAGGATAAAAATGCTCCTGCATATAAAAAATATTTCATGCATGGTACTTCTCATCATTTAGGTTTAGATGTTCATGATTTAGGAGATCGATATATTCCTATCCAAGCAGGAATGGTGTTTACTTGTGAACCTGGAATTTATATTCCTGAAGAAAAATTGGGTATTCGTCTAGAAAATGATATTCTAGTTACCGATCATCAACCTATAGATTTAATGGCACACATTCCTGTAGAAGCAGAAGAAATTGAAGAATTAATGAATACAATACCAATCCATAGCTAGAATATGGTTAAAACCATAACCATAAAACTGTCATACTTACAAAATGAAAAACAAAACTCTTATTAGCATTATTGCTATAGCTTTTTATACTCTATCCTCTTGTGGTAATCGAGAACGTATTGGTGCTTTTCAAGGAGATTGGTATAAAAAAGGATTTGATATAGAAGCATTTACTGTAAGAGGTGATTCTATGTATTTCCCAGGTATTGATAATGGATATTTTTACCAATTTCAGAAAGATACTTTAATCGTTTCTTTTCCTACTCGAAAAACCAAAAGTCTTATCTTATCTTTTAGCAGCGAAAAATTATTATTATGGGATATGACCCTGAGTAAAGATACATTACTCCTTCAAAGAACTCCATTCGATCATATTAACGATGATGATTAAAATCAAAAACCGAATCTGAAAAGAAACAAGATACCTCTTTTCATTTCATCACCTCTATGAAGATATAATATATGTAAAGTTCTCGTTTATTTTTACTGAACTATTATTGGGATATTCAGTAATAAGAAAACCTATGCCTTTACTTCTGAATGTCCCTAAAATTTATTGAACAAAAATATTGAGTGTCCTCTCTTTTTTATGAGAACCATTATTATCAGTAGTTTCTACTTTTAGCTTATAAGTTCCATATTCGGATGGTGACATATATATTGTATTATTATAAGTATATGTTTCATTTCGCTGTACATTTTGCTCTATTAATGTATCATATACAGCATCATTTTCTTGCAAGAGTTGAATTTTTACATTATAAATAACTCCCCCATCTAAATGATTTAAAATAATTTTTACAGGAAATGTTGAACCTAAATCTACAGTTGCTGCATTTTCATTAGGTGTTTCAAAAATGATTTCTACATCATAAGGATCTGTTCCATCTGTATTATTATCGTCTTTACAAGAAGTAATGTTTAATAGTACTAAAAGAATAAAAAAAGGAATAAATTTTTTCACAGGATTTGTATTTTAAATAAAATAGCATTGAATAAAATATTAATGCTTTTCAAAAGTAAAATATATTTTGGTATTTATAATCAATAATTTGGAATAAAGTTTAATATTCTTTCTTATAAAAAAGGGCTTGCTTAAAAATTAAACAAGCCCTTTTTTCATCATTATTGAGAAGCATTTGCTTAAAGCAAACCTTTGAAATAAGTTTCAAATTCGTTGAGTGTCATTGTTCCAACATCTCCTTCTCCTTGTTTTCTAACCGATACTTTTCCTTCTTCAGCTTCTTTTTCTCCAACAATCAACATTATAGGAACTTTCTTTACTTCAGCATCTCTAATCTTTCTACCTATTTTTTCACTTCTATCATCAATAAAACCTCTAATATCACTCCCCATTAATTGATTTTTAATTTGCTGAGCATAATCATTATATTTATCACTAATAGGTAAAATGGCATATTGTTCTGGCAATAACCAAAGAGGGAATTTTCCTCCACAATGTTCTGTAAGTACACCAATAAACCTTTCCATAGAACCAAAAGGAGCTCTATGAATCATTACAGGGCGATGAGGTTGATTATCTGCTCCAATATATTCCAACTCAAATCGTTCTGGTAGAGTATAATCTACTTGAATAGTTCCTAGTTGCCAAGAACGTCCTAAGGCATCTTTCACCATAAAATCTAATTTAGGACCATAAAAAGCTGCTTCTCCTGTTTCCGTGATAGTTTCTAAACCTACTTCTTCAGTAGCTTCTATAATCGCTTGTTCTGCTTGTTCCCATAATTCATCAGAACCAATATATTTATCTTTATTATCTGGATCTCTTAAAGAAATTTGAGCCGTAAAATCTTCAAAGCCCAATTTATTTAATACATGAGTTGTTAGTTCTAAAACATCTAAAAATTCTTTTTTTAATTGAGATGGCATACAAAATAAATGAGCATCATCCTGAGTAAAACAACGAACACGAGTTAAACCATGAAGTTCTCCTGTTTGCTCATATCGATATACAGTTCCAAATTCAGCAATTCTTAATGGTAATTCTTTATAAGATCTAGGTTTATGCCCATAAATTTCACAATGATGAGGACAGTTCATTGGTTTTAATAAAAAGACTTCACCATCTCTTGGAGTGGTAATAGGTTGAAAGCTGTCTTCACCATATTTTTCCCAGTGTCCAGAAGTTTCATATAATTCCTTTTTACCTATATGTGGAGTTATTACAGGAACATAGCCTCTTTTAATTTGTTCTTCTTTTAAAAAATTCTCTAATCGAGTTCTTAAAGCTGTTCCTTTAGGTAACCAAATAGGAAGTCCAGAACCTACTTTTTCAGAAAACATAAATAGTTCTAACTCTTTACCTAATTTTCTATGATCTCTTTTTTTAGCTTCTTCTAATAAAGCTAAATATTCTTTTAATTCTTTAGCTTTAGGAAATGAAACACCATAAAGACGAGTCATTTGTTTACGTTTTTCATCACCTCTCCAATAGGCACCTGCTACTTTCATTAATTTTATAGCTTTTATAATTCCTGTATTAGGAATATGTGGTCCTCTACATAAATCTACAAAATTACCTTGTTCATAGAAAGTGATATTTCCATCTTCAAGATCTTCTAATAATTCTAATTTATATTCATCTCCTTTATTTTCAAAATAAGCAATGGCATCTTTTTTAGAAATATCTTTTCTGATATAATCATTTTTTTGCCTTGCTAATTCTAGCATTTTATTTTCAATTTTAGAAAATTCATCCGAGCTTAAAGATCGGTCTTCTCCTAAATCAATATCATAATAAAATCCTTTATCAATAGAAGGACCAATACCTAATTTTACACCAGGATATAATGCTTCTAATGCTTCTGCCATTAAGTGAGCAGTAGAGTGCCAAAAGGTAGATTTTCCTTCATCATCTCTAAAGGTGAGTAATTGTATTGTTGCATCGTTTTCAATAGGGCGAGTAGCATCCCAAACTTCGCCATTTACTTTTGCAGCAATTACATTTCTTGCCAAACCTTCACTAATAGATTTTGCAATATCTATTGAAGTGTTTCCTTTTTCATATTGTCTCACAGAACCATCTGGGAGCGTAATATTTATCATCATTTTATTACTATTAAATAATTAACAATTTTACTACCATACGAGAGTAGTAATTTTAAGACACAAATATGAGTGTTTTAGTTTTCAAATACGATTTTTTAGATTAGTAATTTTTTCTTACAAAAAATTAAATCCTATTGATTACTTATATAATCATTAAAAAAGTAAAAAAATTCCTTATCTCTAATAAAGGTTATCACGAATAATTGATTATAGCCAAATGTATCTTTTGAAAAAATACTTCCACGCTAAATGCGTGGTAAACTGTTATTCCTCTCAACCGTAGCTATGGCTACGCTTTTCGAGTAATGTCTTGTCTTTTCTCAAAATCTCTCATTCGGCTTATATAAAAAACTTTTCGTGATAACCTTTAATAGATTTTATAAATTGAAAGAATAGTTGGCTTTAAGAACAAACATCCAATCTTTTGTAGCAAATGGATCTAAAAAATAATTATTTGTAATAACAAAATATAAATCAGACATAGGTCTAAATCTCCATTGAAACCTAGTATTGATATTAAAATTATTTTGTTGAGTATTATATTGTAAAAAGGTCGTCCAAAATAAATCTCTAGTAAAAGAAATTTCTGTTTTAGTACCAATCAACAACAAAGACGCCTCACCATATATTTCGGGAAAATCAAATAAATCTTGATATGAAAGATTAACACTAAAAGCCCCCCAAGGTTTAGGTCGATAATTCATTTCTCCTTTAATACTCAATTGTTTTCCTAAATATTTTTGTCCATATCCAATTGTACCAGATCCATTTAATTTTTGTCTTTTTCCAGTATTAAAAGCCGCATTTAAAAAGTTTTGATGATAGTTACCTGGAGCAAATGCTGCATTTAATCCACTTAAAGAAAAATTATAAAATAAAATAGGATTACTTTCTTCATAAGAAAATTCTAAAGAACTAGAATTCATAAATTTGATATTCCAACCTACTTCAAGATCATGTTCTTGGTAATTAAAATTTTTGTGGGTATATAAATTGAAACCATAAAAGGGTCCCATAAAATCAATAATTTTTGATTTTTTAAAGTAGAACCTATAACTTCCGTTGGTTCTATATTGCACGTAATCTTTTCGAACACTTTCTCCTAAATCATTGGTATAATATAATCTAGGAACATAGCCCATATCTGTAATATAATTTTCCCCTACAGCATCAACTCCTAGAAAAACATTTATTTTTCTTGTTTTATATCGAGTTTTTGCTCCAAAAGCAA
Organism: Saprospiraceae bacterium; assembly: GCA_020630895.1. GTDB lineage: Bacteria > Bacteroidota > Bacteroidia > Chitinophagales > Saprospiraceae > JAHDCE01. The sequence goes on along the minus strand of JAHDII010000004.1, from coordinate 2,207 downwards.
AACCATCATTTAATTTTTCATTATTTGTAGCATAATGCAAAAATGCTTTAGAAACAATGTTTGAATTTTTAGATCTAAAATTAAATTCTGCTCCAGCAGTAGTATTATAATTTTTTTGTCCTAAAGAATCTTTGGTAGGAAAAGCTTGTCTATTTGTTACAAAAGCATCAAATGTAGAACCTTGTAAAACTCTCCTTTCTATTGTAGCTACTAAATAGTTTTCGCTTAAAGCAATATCTTTTACTTTTGCTGTTTGAACATCTAAAAGACCAATTCGCCAATCTTTATTAATTTTACCACTCAACTTAAGTCCTCCTAAAATTCTAGTGGACTCACCTCCAGAAACACCAATTCTTCTAGAGAAAAAAGGCCGAACTCTACTATTCCCTAATCCAGAAAAAAGATCGCTATTTTCTAAAAAGAAAAACCTTCGTTCAGGAAACGAAATTTCAAATCTATCTAAATTAATAACTTGTTGATCCACTTCAACTTGGGAAAAATCTGGATTGATAGTTATGTCTAAATTGAGGGCAGAAGTAATTGCCCATTTCGCATCTATACCTCCATTAGGTTTACCTTTTGTTTTAGTATCAGTACTTGCTAAATCTTTGGAAACAGCCATTGCTGCATAAGGATTAAGATTGACTGTTCCTCCTTTTGATTTAGGTGGTTGATCCCACAACAATTCGCCTGTAAAAGCAAGAGTTGCTACATTAAAATTACGAGGTACAGGTGCCCAAGTAGATATTTCATTCCGCTTTAAATCATTTCTAGCAAAATTAATTCTCCAAGTAGATTCGTCAGACTTAAAACGCAGTGTATTAAAAGGAATTGCCATTTCTAGAGTCCATAAATTTTCCTCTTGATTTACTTCAGCAAACCAAACACCATCCCAACTTGTAGTAACCCCATGTTCTCCACCTCTAGAAACAATTCCATCCCTTTGAACACCATAAGGGGATACTGCGAAACTAAAACCGGTAGCTTTATCTTGGAATGCATCAATAAATACGGCAAAAGCATCATTTACTGGAAAAGAAAAATCCCTTTTAAGAGATTGTGCAATATAATCTCCGTCTGTATTAGCATGACAAATAGCTGCAATGTATAAGAAATTATCATTATAACAAAGCATTACTTCTGTTTGAGAAACAGCTTTTAAAGTATCATGTGGATATGACATTTGAAACGCTTCAGCTTTTTCTGCACTTTTCCAAATGGCTTCATTTAATAAACCATCTAAAATGATCGTTTCATTAGATTTATTAATATGAATAGACTGTGTTTGTCCGTAGATACAAACACTATTCATTAAGGTGATTAATATATAATAAAAAGATTTTTTCAAAATCCCTCTATGGTTTCATTTAGGTATTTAAATTATAATATCTATTAATTTCATTTAGTTATGTTGTTGTAAAATAGATGTTGAACTTTATCCTTTGAATAATTTTTTCATTCCAAATCTAAATAAGAAAAAGAGAACAACAAATATTCCTAATAAAATAGTAAATGGTGCTTTAATAAAAACAAATGCATAAATTTTAGTTTTGTCAATAATAAAGTCTAAGATAAACATGAATACAATTGTTGCTGCTATGGTCATTAATAAACCCGATAATTTATCATATCCAGGTATTTTATCTAATTCTACAACTCGTCGCAAAATGAGAAATGTAGCAACCATTGATATAATAGGTAAAAAGTAAACAAAGACATTTACTTGAGTAAAATCAAAATCTCGTTTAAATAAAAATTGATAAATACACAAGGTTAAAGCAAATATTCCTGGAATAGCTACTAAATAAATAATCGTGGAATATATATATCCCCAAGGTTTTTTAGTTCCTTCTCCTGCTCCTATCCAAGCAACAATAGCTGCTACAACAGGTATTAATAAAAAGAATATTATAGTTGGAGTAGGGTTATCTCCTATATATTTAAAAATATCTTCTAATGTCATTTGTTTATTTTTTTGTTATTTGCCCGCAATTTACCAACAAATTACTTACCAAAGTATATGAATATTTATACATCTATGTAATATTTATTTCTTCTTAACTTTTTTTTAGCCATTTTTTGAGCAAACCCTCAAAAATCGTTCAAATTTTCTTTTGATGTAAAGAAGTGTAAATATAATGAGCAAATCTAAAAAACAAGGGAGAGAAACTAATTTTCAACGACAAATATATTTTATTTTTCATAAT
>JAHDII010000247.1 GCA_020630895.1 Saprospiraceae bacterium | reverse complement strand
ACAAACGTCCTTCTTGGTATTTTAAAGAACGAGGATGGATAGAAGAAATTAATTTAATTGAAGGCGTTCATTTACTCGATGGAGATACTAGTTTTCCTAGTGGTCATACCATGTCTGGCTTTGCTTTATTTTGTTTATTAGCCCTTTTCTTTAAAAATAAATATTGGGGGATTTTATTTTTTTGTATTGCTCTAATTATTGGAATTTCTAGAATTTATTTATTTCAACATTTTTTAAAAGATGTATTATTTGGAGCTACGATAGGAGTTATTTTATCTTATTGTATTTATTATGCTTTTTCATATAAAAAAGATGATAAAAATTTTATTTTAAATGATAATATTTTCACATATTTTCAGAAAAAAAATATAGCATAAATTTATTTTAAAAATTGCACATTCAAATGATACTATTGAAAAAAAGCACATCCTCTCTAAGAAGAAAAAGAGTATTGAATCTATTTTTTTTAGTAAGCATAAACTATTCATTTCTGAATGCTCAACAAGATAGTACAAATTTGGATATTGCCTCGTACATTACCTTAGATTCGTTTGTTGTAACAGCATCTAAAAATGGTTTTAATATAGAAGATTTTATTCAGATGGTACAAGAAGATGAAAGTTTTTATATTGCTTTTAGGAATTTAAGAACAGAAAGTTTTACAGCATTCAATGATATAAAAATGTATCAAAAAAATAACACTTTAAAAACTTCTTACACCAGTAAAACTATTCAATATTATGATGGAGAATGTCGAACGATGGAATATTTAGATGAAGAAACAACAGGCAAATTTTATAAAAGAAAAAAAAATAAAAAGTATAAATATTATACTGCTAAAATGTACGATCGATTATTTTTTACTCATGGAAAAAAATGTAGCAAAAAAGATATAAATGCCAATATCAATTTAGAATCTGAAAGTAAGGGAATGGAAAAATATGTTTCTGAATTAAAAAAATTAATATTCAAACCTGGCAAAAAAGTAAATATTCCAATCATTGGAGATAAGACGGCTATTTTTGATAAAAAAATGGCAAAATATTATAATTATACTATATCTTCAAATCTATATAATGATTCTATTGATTGTTATGTTTTTACAGTACAAGTGAAAGATGAATTTCAAAAAAATAAGAAAAAAACAGTCATTAAAAATTTAGAAACATATTTTACAAAAACAGATTTCCAAGTGATTGGAAGAAACTATACCCTAGCCTATCAAGGGGCTTTATTTGATTTTGACATTGATATAAAAATTGACTTAGAAAAAATAAATGATATTTATGTTCCCTCATTTATTCAGTATGATGGATGGTGGAAAGTTCCTACAAAAAAATTAGAAAAATCTAAATTTACTAGTCATTTTAGTTATGAATAAATTTGAATTCATTAAAAACCGATTCAATTTTTTTCTTTAAACCAAGTTGTCTATAATCAAGTTTCTGTAATAAAATTTATTATATATTTTTTTTAACGCAGAGGAGTCACTGAGTTATCCGCAGAGAATCGCTGAGGTTTTCACTAAATTGAATAAGGTCGATCCTTTTTTATTCATTAAATTTATACGAATACTAGCTTTTCAATTATATTTGTAACTCAATATAAATATTAATATTCAATGAAAAAAATTTTAGTAGCGAATAGAGGAGAAATTGCTTTACGCATTATGAGAACAGCAAAAAAGATGGGCATCAAAACGGTAGCTGTGTATTCTGAAGCAGATAGAAATGCCCCTCATGTAAAATTTGCTGATGAAGCGGTTTTATTAGGTCCCCCTCCCTCCAATCAATCGTATTTACTTGCAGATAAAATTATTGAAGTTGCTAAAAATTTAGATGTAGATGGTATTCATCCAGGATATGGTTTTTTAAGTGAAAATGCTCATTTTGTGGAACAAGTCACGAATGCTGGAATTTCATTTATTGGGCCTCAACCTCATGCTGTAAGAATTATGGGAAGCAAATTAGCCGCTAAAGAAGCGGTTCAAAAATTTGACATTCCAATGGTTCCTGGAACGGATAAAGCCATTACAGATCCTCAAGAAGCTAAAAAAATAGCTAATACTATTGGATATCCTATATTAATCAAAGCATCTGCAGGTGGTGGCGGAAAAGGAATGAGAGTCGTTCAACATGAAAATGAGTTAGAAGAACAAATGAATCGTGCTATTAGTGAAGCGATCTCTTCTTTTGGAGATGGTGCTGTTTTTATTGAAAAATTTGTAACGAATCCTAGACATATTGAGATACAGATATTAGCCGATCAACATGGAAATATAGATCATCTTTTTGAACGTGAATGTTCTATTCAAAGAAGACATCAAAAAGTAGTTGAAGAAGCTCCTTCTGCTATTTTAAGTTCTCAAATTCGTGAAGCTATGGGAAAATCTGCGGTTGATGTTGCTCGTTCTGTGAATTATGTGGGTGCAGGTACTGTTGAATTTCTAGTAGATGATCAACTCAATTATTATTTCCTAGAAATGAATACTCGCTTACAGGTAGAACATCCTGTTACAGAAATGATTACAGGTTTAGATTTGGTAGAACAACAAATTAAAGTGGCTAGAGGTGAAACATTATCTTTTACTCAAGAAGATCTAAACATTCAAGGTCATGCTCTTGAATTAAGAGTATATGCCGAAGATTCTTATGATAATTTTATGCCTAGCACTGGTAATCTAGAAATTTATAAAAAACCACAAGGACAAAATATTCGTATAGACGATGGTTATGATGAAGGAATGGATATTCCGATTTATTATGATCCTATGATTGCGAAATTAATTACTTATGCTAACACTCGAGATGAAGCGATTCAATTGATGATAAAAGCTATTGATGAATATCAAATTAAAGGAATTGAAACGACTTTGCCTTTTGGTAAGTTTGTAATGAAACATGATGCTTTCATTTCTGCTCAATTTGATACTAATTTTGTAAAAAAATATTATGATAAAGATACGTTGAATCAAAATCAAAAAATAGAATCTGAAATTGCAGCTTTAGTGGCATTAAAAATATATAAAGATCATCAAAAAATATTAAAAGTGCCTCATGTTTGATTTTTATGAATATGAATTAATTTCTTTTTATTATAAAAATCAAGTAGCAAAAAGAAGTGGCGTTCCTTTAATCAATCATATTAATGAAGGTTTAAAAATATTAGATTATATTCAAGCAACAGAAACGAGTAAAAAAGCTTTTTGTTTACATCCTATTTTTCAAGATGATGCTGCTTTAGAAAAAAATTATCATATTAATTTAAAAAAAATAAATTCTCAAACTTTAATTTGTGTGATAGAATATAGATCTATTGCCAATGCTTATTTATCTAAAAAAATAATTCAACATTTTTCAGAAATACAACTTTCTCCTTTAAAAGATGTCAATCAAATGTTGATTGCAGATAAAGTCCAAAATAAAAAAGATTTTGAATTATATCATAAAAATACACACCCTAGAAGTCAAGCATTAGAATTGTATTTTAATAATTGGTTACAACGTTTAAATATTAATAATCATTTATATGAAGAATTAGTTTCTTATTGTTCTTCAACATAAAATATTTTATTTTGAATAATAACAAACCATCGAAAAAGAAAATTCCTTATCCAGTAAATTCTATTTTAAATGATTATTTACTAGAGCATAATCGAAAAGCAAAATTGCCTTTAGATTATAAAGATTTATTGCGTTTTGAACAAGCCGTTCCTTTGCTCAATCAAGAAGGGGAAGATACTCATTGGCAAACTGTTTTTTTTGCTCCTTCAGATATTGATGATATTTATGATGCTCTCAAAAAAATATATGCTTTATTAAAAACTGATGGCGATACACAAGTACACGAACATTTAACTGTTGCTAGAATTGATCATTGCTTATATGGAAATTCTAAACCTTTTAGAATTAGAATTATTAATCGATTGAATGATAATTATGATCATTATTATATTAAAAGAACAGATGCTTCTAGAATTTTTGGTCTAGAATTAGAACATTTATTATCTCCTGATTTTATTCAATATTTAGTAGATGGAGATACTTTAATTGAAGAACATATTGCCGGGCTTCCGGGCGATGATTTTATTCAAAAAGAATTAAAAACTTCTGTTTTTAATCAAATTAGAATTGCTAAAGAATTTGTAAAATTTAATGAACGTTGTTTTGTTCGTTTATTGGGCGATATGCGTTCTTATAATTATGTAGTTGATATTACGCCAGATATAGAAGGTAATCAATATCGGTTTAGAGCTATTGATTTTGATCAACAATCGTACGAAGGAAAAAAGCGATTTTATTTACCTCAATATTTTAAAGAAAATAATCCTATTATTTTTTTAGGAATACAACACATGTCTAATGAAACAGTAAAACAATATCAATTAGAAGAAAGAAGTTTAATTGCAAATAGAATAAAATCTAATTTACCTAGAGTGCAATCTATTTTATATATTATGCAACAAACTACAATTTCTAGTCCTGAAAAAGTAACATTAATTTGTAAAGAATTATCGAGACATCATAAAACAACCGTTTTTAATTCATGTAAATCTATGGGAGAAGTAGTATTAGCAAATATTCAATTATTGCTTCAAAAAGATTTCAAACAAAGTATTATGAGTTTTAAAAAAAATTAAAATTTTATGAAAAATTTTATTTTATTTTATTTCATTATTTTTTTAGTAGCATGTCAAACAGATGCTCCTCAAAATGAAAATTCTTCTAATAAAATACCAACAAAAAATCAAGAAAAAAATATAAGTACAAAACCGACATCTTCTTCTAAAAAAGAAGAACAGCTTTTACCTCTTTCTAATCATCAATTATTAGAAAAATTTGCATTAGAAATAAAAAAATATGCAGAAGAAGGAAATATTCAAATGATTTCTGCTCATACAGATCCACTACAAAAAGGCATACAAACAGAAGATTTAAAAATGAGTGAGTGTCAATTTGTAAAAGAAAATTTCAATCTAAAAAGAGAAAAAAATGATACAGATTGTGAAGTACTACAACAAATAAAATCATGGACATATCACGGCTATGAAGTTTTAGATACCTATTCTTTTGTCGTAGAAGGAACGGCTCTTTTTGATGATGGCAGCGAACAAAAATTTGTATTTTTTGTCAATCAATTAAGTGAAATTTGTAATTACAGGTGCTGTAGGATAAATATGACTTAAACAAGCTACT
>JAHDII010000246.1 GCA_020630895.1 Saprospiraceae bacterium | reverse complement strand
TTATAATTTAAAAAAAAATAAATTTATTATAACAATTTCTTTCCTTAAAAAGAATCATTTATAATTGAAACAAAATTAAAGCTATTTCCGTTAAATAGCCCTAAATCACTCAATTTCAAGTTAGGAATAACTAATAATGCCATAAATGAGAGTGTCATAAATGGAGAAGTTAAAGAAGTTCCTAAGTCTTTTGCTTTTTGATCCAATGAAGTATATTGTTTTGCTACCTCATATCCATTTTTATGAGTCATAATTCCTCCAATAGATAAAGGTAATATTTCATTGTTATTATCATAGGAAATAGACAGACCTCCTTTTTTATCGATAATTGAATTTACAGCATTACAAATATCTTCATCAGAAACTCCTACAGCCACAATATTATGAGAATCATGTGCAACAGATGAAGCAATGGCTCCTTTTGTTAATCCAAAATTTTTAATAAAAGCAATAGCTGGTGGGGCGTCTGAATAGCGATTCACTACCGTAATTTTTAATATATCATTTTCAATATCAGAAATTAAAAATCCATTTTTAATTTTTGCATTTGTAATTAATTCATTTGTAATTAATTGTCCATCTAATGCTTCAATTACTTTTATTTTTTTTCCTGTAGCTTGAATTTGAAAATCTTTTTCTGTTTTAAATGATGTATTAAAATTATTAATTATAGAGGCTTCTTGATACCCTATTTTAGAATGTCCTTTTTCAGCTACTAATTTTCCTTCAATATACGTTTGTAGAATTTCAAACTCTTCTAAATTATTTACTACAATAAAATCTGCTTTATCATTTTTTCTCAATAATCCTAAATCCATTTTATAATGTAATACAGGATTTATACAAGCCATTTGCAATACTTTAAAAATATTAATATTCTTTTGTAATGCTCTTTTAACTAATTCATCAATATGTCCTACTTCTAAATCATTGGGGTGTTTATCATCGCTACAAAACATCATTTCATTCCAATATTCATTCGCTAAAGGAATTAATGCTTCAAAGTTTTTAGCAGCAGAACCTTCACGAATAATGACTTTCATTCCTTTTTGTAATTTTTCTAAAGCTTCTTCATAAGTAAAACATTCATGATCCGTTGAAATTCCCGCCGCAATATAACGAGAAATGTCGTCGCCACGTAAAGCTGGCGCATGACCATCTATAGGTAAATTGAATTTTTGAGCTAATTGAATTTTTTCCATTACCATTTTATCTTGAAATAAAACACCTGGGAAATTCATCATCTCACTTAAATAAATTAATTTTTCTTTTTCAAATAAATATTCAATATCTTTTAAATCTATAGTTGCTCCCGCAGTTTCAAACGTAGTAGCAGGAACACAAGAAGGTGCTCCAAAATTAATTTTTAGTGGTGTTTTTTTAGCATTTTCAATCATATATTTTACACCTTCAAGTCCCAATACATTAGCAATTTCATGAGGATCAGAAATTGTAGCTACCGTACCATGTGGCAATGCCATTCTTCCAAATTCACTAGGAGTTAACATTGAGCTTTCGATATGAACATGAGCATCAATAAATCCTGGTAAAATATATTGATCTACATTATTTTTTTCTTCTCGAATTTCTATAATTCGATTTTTTTGAAAAAAAACAGTTCCTTCAAAAATTTTTTTGTTAAATATATCTACAATTTTTCCACTTATTTTTTTCATTGGTTGGTCTTTATTCAAAAGAATTTACTAAGATAATAGATTCTTTTTAGTTTATTACTATATTCTCTAATTCAAACATTAAACCTTATTATTTTATGACGTAAAAAAATTATTTAAAACTATAAATATCATTAACAAAATTCAATTCTTTATATTCATAATTTTAATTACATTTGGATATGAAACTAACGTACCTCTATATTTTTTTATTCATTTTTATGAATATTATTTTCTCTTGTAACAAGGAACAGCCTACAAAAGAAAAAGAAAATCATACAACAGATAAAGAGATCGTTTTACCCCCAATTGATACCAGTTTTTATTTAAAAATTTATGAAGATAGTATGAATATTAAAGTCAATACCACCTTTACAATCGAATTAGATGCCAATCATTCTACAGGTTATCAATGGGATTTAGAACAAGCCATAGATAGTACTTATTTAGAATTTATTTACAAGGATTATATTGTGGATACAGGTAAAGAAGGTAGTTTATTAATTGGTGTTGGAGGAAAAGAAAATTGGAGTTTTAAAGCCTTACAAAAAGGACAAACTAGCCTATCTTTTAAATACATACAGCCATTTAATCCAGATACTATAATGGATAAGAAGACTTTAGAAATTATTATTGAATAAATTTTATCGTTGATAATCAATAAGTTACATCAATTTTAAAAAATATTTCATTAACATATGTAACTTTTAACATTTTCTGCGTAACAATAATGTAAGTAATGTTTTAAGGTAGTAATTTTTTCCCTATCAGGATTTGCTCCATTTTTTAGGCTTTCATTGCCGTGTTTTAGATAGTGTTTACCAACAATTTTACGGATTTTGCTTGCTATGAATTTTCCTAAATTCATAAGTTGAGTATATCAATAATCTGAGTTTATCATTAGAATTTACAAACTAATGACCTACTAGGATTAAAAGGAGATTTTATGCTTCTTTTAAGCTAGGAAGCTATGCTTTGACTCATCTAAATCTGTAATATTATGATGAAGAAAAATGTAAAATTAAAAGTAAGAGAAACGTCTGCAACGAATTCGGATTTTTATAATTTATTCCGACCTATTGCACCAAGTATCGACATCATTGGTAAAGTAGCTCAAGTTGTAAGTGCGTTAACGGAGGGTGTAACTATATGGTACATTACTCAAAGTGAAATGGCAGGAAGTTCAAAGTTCGTTTCAATTTTGGTGTCAATTATTGCAATGATTTTGGTGATTGCAATTTTAGAATTAGGAGGTAGAAAATTTTTACAAGTCCTTACTAGAGCTATTATATGGAAGCGTCTTAAAAACGCTTGGTATATTGCTTTATTTGCAATTGTTTTAGCTATAACGGTAGGTATGGGTGTATTATCCTTTAATCTATCTACCAATGGTATTAAACATGCGTTTGTATCGAATGTACCTATAGTGGCTCAGTTCAATGATTCTGATTTGAAAAAAGAATACAGAACCAATGTAAAAGATATTTCTGCAAGATTTGATAATGATTTTTCGATGACTAAAGAAAATTATCAAGAACAACTCAAAACGAGTTCGGAAAGGTACAATGCGAAGATTAATGCTGCTCAATTAAAAGTAGATCAATATCATCGCAAGTATAATAAAGGAGCTAAATGGGCTAAAAGTCAAGCAGAAAAATATCAAAAAAAGGCTTCTGATTTAGAAACAGAAAAAACCGCTTTATTATCTAAAATTCAAGCTAATTATTCTAAAAAGTTAGATGCATGGCAAGCGAAAAAAGATAAAGCCATTGCTAGCGAAAAATCGAGAATGAATTTGTCTATTGAAAAAGGTGAAGCAGCTTTAATAAAAGTGCATGATTCTAAATTTAAAAATGCTAATTTTTGGGGAGGGCTCTTTTCATTTTTTGTAGGGTTTAGTGTTATTCTAGCGTTTATTTGTATAGTGAGTGTAGAAGTGTATCGAAGAGGTTCTGGTATTCAAGTGAGGTATGAAGAAGAAGAAAAAGAATTATCTATTTTAGAAATTTTTTGGAAAGGTTTAAAAATGAGATTTGATTTTTTCTTTAGAAGTAAAGCTGAGAAATTTGCAAACATTTCTCCTTCTGCAAGAAATACATCTAACTCAAGTATTGGATTTAATTATCCAAAACCTTTTGCAACAAATCATGGAGATAGCCATTTAGAATCTGATAAAGATGTTATAATTCATTAATGATTAAATCTATAATTAAAAGTTATAAATTAGATAATTAATTAAAAAATAAGTCAATATTTTATTTAAAATATTGGCTTATTTTTTATAAAATGGGAATCGTAAAAAATATTTCTGTTCCTTTGTCTAGTTCTGATTCTACCCAAATTTTCCCTCCATGTCTTTCAACAATTTTTTTACAAATAGCTAAACCAATTCCAGAACCATCATAATCTTTTTTGCTATGAAGTCGTCTAAAAATTTCAAAAATTTGTTTTTGAAATTTTTTAGAAATACCAATCCCATTATCTTTTACAGAAATAACAAAATCTTCATTCTTTTTAATGGCATTAATTGTAATTTTTTTATTCTTTTTAGTATTATATTTTATTCCATTACTAATTAAATTTTGAAATAATCTTACCATTTGAATTTCATGAATAAATATTTTTTTAGGCAAGTGATTAATTGTAACGACTACATTATTAGAATCAATTTGATTTTTTAAATTATTAGTTGCAATTCGTACTACATCATTTAAATTCACTAATTTTTTATTTTTATTTTCTGTATTCACTCTTGAATATTCTAATAAATCTGTTAGCATAATATCTAATCTCTTAGAGGCATCTTGAATAAAATAAACAAATTCTATTGATGTATTATCGTTTTGTTTTTCTAATTTCTTTTTTAATAAACTACTAAAAGAACTTACTGTTCTAATAGGTTCACGCATATCATGAGAAGCAACATAAGCAAATTGTTCTAATTCTTTATTAGAGTTTTCAAGAGCTAAATTTTGTTCATGAATTAATTTATTCTTAGAATTTAATAATCGATTAGAACCTTTTACTTTTCTGTATGCTAATGCTAAAAATATAAAGAAAAATAAAATAATTCCAGCTAAAGCAAATAGCAAATTCATTCTAAACTTATGAAACTCTTCTCTTTTTTTTAGAATATCTATTTCTTGGTTTTTATCTGCTAACTGACTTTGAACTAAAGCCGTTTTCATTTTCATGACTGTGGCCTGTTTATTGATCTCTTCATTGATATCAATATATTTTTTTAAATATTCATTCGATTTTTTATAATCGCCTAATTCATTAAATAATTGAGAGCAAATTTCATAAACATCTAATAGTCGAGGCTTAGATTCTAATTCAATAGCTTTCTTTTCAGCTCGAGTAATAAAAATTTTTGCTTTTTCTAAATCTTTTAATTGAATATAAATTTCTCCTAAAGTATTACAACTGGAAATAATTCCCCAAGCATCATTATATTTTTCTTTAATATCTAAAGATTTCAAACTATAATCTAAAGCTGTTTTTAGGGAGTATACTTTTTGTCCGGCAGAAGCTATGT
>JAHDII010000245.1 GCA_020630895.1 Saprospiraceae bacterium | reverse complement strand
TAAACACAGTTACCAAAATTATTCTTTTTCCTTTGCTTTAGGATGTGCTTGTTGGTACACATCTTTTAATCTTTCTATTGAATTATGAACATAAATTTGAGTAGCAGATAAATTAGAATGTCCTAACAATTCTTTGATGGCGTTTAAATCGGCTCCTCTATTAGACAAATGGGTAGCAAAAGTGTGTCTTAATGTATGAGGTCCTTTTTTATCTATAGTAGAGACAAGTGAAATATATTTTTTAATAATATTATAGACTAATTTAGGGTATAAAGCTTTTCCTTTTTCTGTTAAAAATAAAGCGTTTATTTCTATATCAGGAAATTCTTGATTTCTACATTCTATATATTCTTTTAATATATCATAAATAAAAGAATGAATAGGAATTAATCTTTCTTTATTTCTTTTTCCAAGAACACGAATAGTTTGTTCTTCAAAATGGATATCATGAACTTGAAGTCCTATCAATTCTGAACGTCTCATCCCTGTAGCATATAAAATTTCTATGATTGTTTTATCTCTTTTTCCTATAAATCCTTCAGGGAACTGGATATCATTTAATAAACGATCAACTTGTTTTTCTTCTAAATATTCAGGCAGTCGTTTTCCTAATTTCGGAGCTATTAATTGAGCAGTTGGGTTTTTTGATATTTTTCTTTCTCGCAACAAATATTTAAAAAAAGATTTAGCAGAAGCTATTTTTCGATGTATTGATTTAGTCTGTAAACCTTCATCTATAAAAGAAACAACCCAAGAACGCAAATGCATAAAAGTAACCTCATTGCTATTATGAATTTCATACTCATCTCTCAAATAGTATTGTAAATGCTCTAAATCTTTAGTATAAGCTAAAATGGTATGTTTTGAATATCTTTTCTCAAATTCAATATATTTTATAAAAGAAGTGATCTGTTCATTCATAAATACAATATAAGTATAATTTTTGACTTGAAAAAGTCAAAAAAGGCTTTGTTTATTCCCTTAAAATAGATATTTAGTTTTAAGGATTCGTTCTTATTTAGAAAATTCTTATATTTTCGCAAAATAATATTTTATATAAAACGTAGAGTTGCAAATTTAAGGTTCAATTCGTTAGTAATATGCAATCTATTTTTATATTCGCAAAAACAGGCACGATTATCCACTAAAACGAAGTTGTTTTTTTGGATTATTGGTTATTCAAATTTTAAACAAATGAAGTTACCAAAGCCCATTTCAGTAAGTATAATTGCTGAGAAGATAGGAGCAGAAATCATTGGAGACCCAGACAGAATGGTTCTAGGACTGAATGAGATTCATAAAGTAGAAAAAGGAGATCTAACTTTCGTTGATAAGGAAAAATATTATGATGCTTCCTTAAATTCCTTAGCTACTTTTGTTATCATGAATCGTCGTTATCAATGTCCAGAAGGAAAAACTCTATTGATTTGTGATGATCCTTTTGAAGCTTATAACCAATTAGTATTAGAACAACGTCCTTTCAAGCCTTTAACTACAAATATTAGCGAAACAGCAGAAATACATCCTACTGTAATTTTAGAACCTAATGTTGTTATTGGGCATCATGTAAAAATTGGAGCTCATTCAATTATTCAGGCCAATACAACTATTGTAGGAAATACTATTATAGGAAAACATGTTAATATTCATCCTAATTCAGTAATTGCCTCGGATGCTTTTTATTATAAAAGATATGATTCTCATCATGAAAAGTGGCATTCTGGAGGGCGAGTTATTATAGAAGATCGTGTTGAAATTGGAGCTTGTTGTACTATCAATATTGGAGTGTCTGGTGATACTTTTATTGGCGAAGGAACTAAATTTGATAGCCAAATTCATATTGGACATGGAGCAGTAGTAGGAAAAAATTGTCTTTTTGCTGCTCAAGTAGGAATTGGAGGAAAAGCCATCATAGAAGATGGTGTTTGTTTATATGGACAAGTAGGAGTGGCTCAAAATATTACAATAGGAAAAAAAGCGATTGTTTTAGCTCAATCTGGTGTTTCCAAAAGTATTGAAGGAGGTAAAACATATTTCGGTTCTCCTGCTCAAGAAATTAGAGATACTTATAAACAATTGGCTTTATTGCGTCAACTTCCTGATTTAGCGAAAGCAATAAGAACTTTAGAAGAAAATCAAAAGAATAATAAGTCACAACCTTAGTATAAGAATACAAGTTGATTTATATTATTTTGTGTACTTTAAAAAATCTAAAAGGGAAAAATTTCCTTTTAGATTTTTTTATACATGCAAAAGAAACTTCCTTTTGTGAAATACATTCTTATTTTTACAAAAAATCTAAACTCATTTCATGTCAGATAATAAAAAAACTCTTTTTCTTTTAGATGGTCATGCTCTTGTATATAGAGCCCATTATGCATTTATTAAAAGACCTCTCATTAATTCAAAAGGATTAAATACTTCTGCTATTACAGGTTTTACTCGTGCATTATGGGAAATTATTACCAAGCAAAAACCTTCCCATATTGCAGTAGCTTTTGATATTTCAGATAAAACTGTTTTCCGAAAAGATTTATATAAAGAATATAAAGCCAATAGAGAAGAACAACCAGAAGATATTACTACTGCTTTTCCTTATATTCTTAGAATAGTAGAAGGAATGAATATTCCTATTCTTAAAATGAATTCTTATGAAGCAGATGATGTAATAGGAACGGTTGCTAAGAAAGCAGAAAAAGAAGGTTTTAAGGTATATATGATGACACCTGATAAGGATTATGCACAATTAGTGAGCAATAATGTCTTTATGTATAAACCTGCTCGGTTTGGAAATGGTGTTGAAATATTAGGAGAAAAAGAAGTCCTCGAAAAATGGAAAATTAAGAGAGTAGAGCAAGTTATTGATATTTTAGGACTACAAGGAGATAGTGTGGATAATATTCCAGGAATACCAGGAATAGGTGCTAAAACGGCAATTAAATTATTAGAACAATTTGATTCTGTTGAAGGTATTATTAAAAACAGCGACAAACTCAAAGGAAAGCAAAGAGAAAATGTAGAAAAATTTGCAGAACAAGGCTTGTTATCTAAAAAATTAGCTACAATTATTACAGATGTTCCTATTCAATTTGATACTAAAGATTTTGAATTATCTGAATTTAATACAGAAGCATTAACCCAAGTTTTTAAAGAAGTAGAGTTTAGAACTTTAGCCAACCAAATTCTAGGAAACACACCAAAAGGAAATACTGCTCCTAGCCAAAATACTAAAGCTCCTTCTGCTGGAACTCAAGGAAGTTTATTTGGAGAAGCATTCGCAAGTGGGCCACAATTTCCAGAAATTAAAGAAAATATTGTTGCTGAGAACAATATAGAAAATACAACACACAATTATATTATAGTTGAATCTGAAAAAGAGATTCAAGATTTAGTTCAAAAATTATCAAAACAAAAAATGATTTGTTTTGATACTGAAACTACAGGACTGGATGCTAATAATTCTGAACTAGTCGGTTTAGCTTTTTCTATAAAAGAACATGAAGCATATTATATTCCGATTTCAGAAAACCAAGAAGAAGCACAAAAAGTAGTTGATATTTTTAAACCTATTTTAGAAAATAAAAATATTATTAAAATAGGACAAAATATTAAATATGATTGTTTGATATTAAAATGGTATGGTGTTGAAGTTCAAGGAAAGATTTTTGATACTATGTTAGCTCATTATTTATTAGAACCAGAACTGCGTCATAATTTGAATTATTTATCGGAAGTATATCTAAATTATGCTCCTGTATCTATTGAAACATTAATTGGTAAAAAAGGAAAAAATCAATTATCGATGAGAGATGTTTCTTTAGAAAAAATAAAGGAATATGCAGGAGAAGATGCTGATTTAACTTTGCGATTAAAAAATATTTTAGAAAAAGAGATTCAAGAAAATCATCTTGAAAAATTATATTGGGAAACAGAAGCTCCCCTTGTTGATGCATTAGTTGAATTGGAATATAATGGTATTAAAATAGATGCTAATTTTTTAGCGGATTATTCTAAAGAATTAGAAAAAAAATTATTAATTAAAGAAAAAGAAATTTATGATATTGCAGGAATGAAGTTTAATATTTCATCTCCAAAACAAGTAGGAGAAGTTTTATTCAATCATTTAAAAATTCCTTATCGTTGGAGAAAAACTAAATCGGGTCAATATTCTACGAATGAAGAAAAAATGAATGAATTAGCTTTAGAAAATCCTATCGCTGCTAACATTTTAAAATATAGAGGACTTGCTAAATTAAAATCTACTTATGTTGATGCACTTCCCAAATTAATTAATCCAAAAACAGGAAGAATTCATTCTTCTTTTAATCAAGCATTAACGGCAACAGGTCGTTTGAGTTCTAATAATCCTAATTTACAAAATATTCCTATTAGAACTCCTGAAGGAAGAAAAGTAAGAGAAGCATTTGTTCCTAGAGATGAAGATTTTGTTTTATTAGCTGCGGATTATTCTCAAATAGAGTTGCGATTAATTGCTGAAATAAGTGGTGATAAAGCAATGTTAGAAGCCTTCAAAAATGGGCATGATATTCATCAAGCTACGGCAGCAAAAGTATATGAAATTTCTTTAGAAGAAGTAAGTCCTGAACAAAGAAGAAATGCGAAGACCGTTAATTTTTCTATTATTTATGGTGCTGGAGCCACTAATTTATCAAGGCAGTTAGGAATTAAAAGAAAAGAAGCTACAGAATTAATTCAAAATTATTTTAAACAATATCAAGGTTTAAAAAATTATATGGATCAACAAGTAGAAATAGCAAGAGACAAAGGCTATGTTGAAACACTTTTAGGAAGAAGAAGATATTTAAGAGATATTAATTCTAAAAATAGTTTGATAAGAAGTCATGCTGAAAGAAATGCTATTAATACTCCTATTCAGGGAACAGCAGCAGATATGATTAAAATGGCAATGATTAAAATTCATCAAATATTTAAAGAAAAGAATTTTAAATCAAAAATGATTTTACAAGTACATGATGAATTAGTTTTTGATGCTCATAAAGATGAATTAGAAATAATAAAACCTATCATAGAAGAAAATATGAAAAATGCTATTCCTAATTTAAGTGTTCCTATTTTAGTAGGAATGGATATAGGAAATAATTGGTTAGAAGCACATTAATTTTTTATGAAAATATTATTAACTGGATTTGGTTCTTTTAAAGAATTTAATATAAATCCTTCTGCTCAAATTGTAG
>JAHDII010000244.1 GCA_020630895.1 Saprospiraceae bacterium | reverse complement strand
CGGTATCGCTAATCGAAGAATTTCTTTATTCATGGTTTTAATTGTTGAATTGCTACATTGCCAAATTGTTTTTGCAATAATAGGACATTTAATTTATGATTGATAAGGACAGTTTGTATTTTTGCAAAAAAAAGTATGGAAGCAAAAAAAGTGAGTGAGTCAAAAACTATTATGACGGAAATGATTATGCCGAATGATACTAATCCTCTAGGAAATTTAATGGGAGGCAATTTGATGCGTTGGATGGATATTGCAGGAGGAATTTGTGCAGGGAAACATTGTGAAAAACATACGGTTACTGCTTCTGTAGATCATGTTTCTTTTCAAAGACCTATTTTAGTTGGCGATGTGATTACTATTGAAGCAAGTGTAACTAGAGCTTTTAATACATCTGTTGAAGTATATGTAGAAGTTTTTGCTGCTGATGTAATGGGAAAAAATAATCGCTTGTGTAATAATGCTTATTTCACTTTTGTAGCATTAGATCAAGAAAGTCGACAACCTGTAAAAATACCTAAAGTAAATCCTTTATCTAGAGAGGAACAACAGCAATATGAAAGTGCTTTGCGAAGAAGAGAATTGCGTTTGATTTTAAGTAAAAGAATGAAACCTGAAGACGCCAAGAATTTAAAAGAATTATTTTTAGGAAAATAGATTTGTCGCAACACGACATTTTATATTATTTAAAATAAAATTGAATAATTTATCATTTTCTTTTTTCGTTTGGAAAATAAAAAATTAATTATGCGGACTTTATTGTTGTTGTTATCTTTTTCTTTTTTCTTTTCTTGTACATCATCTAAAGAACCAATTGAATCATCTAATGAATCTAAAAAAATAGATAATTCTTCTACTATTGTTCCTGTTGTTAAAACAGAAAAAGAATGGAAAAAAGAATTAAATGAATTAGAATATCATGTTCTTCGAGAAAAAGGAACAGAGAGAGCTTTTACAGGAGACTTATTAGAGAATAAAAAACAAGGAACTTATACTTGTCGTGCTTGTCAATTACCTCTTTTTGATTCTTCAACAAAATTTAATTCAGGAACAGGTTGGCCTAGTTATTATGAACCTATAAAAAAGGAACATATAAAAGAAGAAGCAGATAATAAATATGGAATGGAAAGGGTAGAGGTTTTATGTGCTAGATGCGATGGACATTTAGGTCATGTTTTTAAAGATGGTCCTCGGCCTACGGGATTGAGATATTGTATTAATTCTGTTTCTTTAGATTTTATTGAAAAATAATTTTTAATAAGGAGATACAAGTTATTATTTTTTGACGTATTTTAGTTTAATTTTTTAAACTAAAATAAATGCCTCAACCTTTTATCCATTTAAAAACAAATTGGAAACAAGAATGGATTCCAAGTGTAAGAAATCATTTAATTGTTTCTAGTATTATTTTATTGACGCTAATACATTTTAGTCCTCAAATATTTTATTATTTACAGACTAGAGAAACAGTTGTTTTAAGTGATCCTATTATTCAATTAATTACTCCAATTGATTTTTCAATCCCCATTTTTATTATGACTTATTCTTCTTTGTTGGGAAGTATTATATATCATTTATATTTTCCTAAGAGAGCCATCCAGTTTATTCAAACGTATGCATTATTATTAATATTTAGAATGATATGCATTTATTTAACTCCTTTATCTCCATCAGAACAAATTGTATTTTTAAATGATCCTATTGTAAATTCTATGATTAGTTCTGAAATTTATATTGATAAAGATTTATTTTTTTCAGGACATACTTCAACTTTATTTTTACTTTATTTCTTAGTAGAAAATAAAAAATTAAAAAGATATATTTTGGCTTGTTGTTGTATTGTTCCAATATTATTAGTTGGGCAACATACACATTATACTATTGATGTTGTTATTGCTCCGATGGTCGCTTATTTTATTTATAAACTACAAAAGAAATTAGTAAAATTATAATTAGAGCTAATTTTTAATATGCTCTATTCATTTTTAAGATCTCTCATCCAATCCATTAATTCTTTAAAATCTTTTATTGATTTTTGGGTTTGTTTAGAATCAAAACCTGCGGCTTCACATCGTTTTTTAAAAATATCAATAGGTTCTAAATGATCTAATTCTAAATCGCTTTCTAAACCATCAATCGCTAGATAAGAATGAGTATAATTTACTTTTAAAATTTTGATAGGTAAATCTTTGACTAAATCATTATAATAATGATAAATATCAGGACGAGTTTTTTCTGATTGAATTAATATTTCAATCCAAGCTTCTAATTGTATTTTAGATTCTTGAATATCTTCTGCAATTTTTTGTAATTGTTGTTCAATTTCAATTTCTTCACCTACTAAAGAAACTAATTTTCTAAATAAAGGAATTTTAATAATTTCAATATTTTCAATTTCTTTCCCTTTCATTTCTACAATAGTAATGGATTTATCATCTTTCTCAAAAACTCAATAATAGAACCAGAATATCGGATATGTTTTTTCTTACCAATAATTTGAGATTTGTGTAAATGTCCTAGAGCTACATAATCAAAAATAGTAGGAAAATCATCGGCAGCTATATTTTCCATATCACCAATATAAATATTATCTTGTTTATCTGATGTTGTGGCACCTTTAGCATATAAATGTCCTGTGGTAATAATAGGAATATTTTTATTTTGATAAGGTTCAACAGCCTTAGCTAATTTGACATAATGATTTTTAATCCCTTCTTTAATTCGCTCAATTCTTTCTTCACCTGTTTCTCCAGAAATTGCAGATTTCAAATCTCTATCTCTTAAAAAAGGAACAGCAGCTACAACCGCTTCTAATTCTCCTTTTTTATTTTTTAATTCAATAATTTGCTCCTCAATATTTTCAGTTATTTTTCCTATAACATGAGTATGAATAGCATACAAAATTTCTTTTGGAGCATTTAACATATTAGGAGAATCGTGATTTCCCCCTGTAATAATAATATGCTGACAACCTAATTTATTGGCATCTACTAAAAAACGATAATATAATTCTCTAGCATTATTAGGAGGATTAGGCGTATCAAAAATATCTCCTGCTACAATAAGCAATTCTATTTTTTCTTTTCGTATCAATTCAAGCATCCAATTCATTACATGGCGGTGTTCTTCAATACGATCTAAATTACCCTTAAATTTTTGCCCTAAGTGCCAATCTGCTGTATGAAGAAATTTCATATAATGAATATTGTTTTTAATATTGATCAAAAATAAAAAAGTTAGGTGAAATATTCACCTAACTTTATATACCGATTAGAATTATTTTATGATTTAAGGTTTTAATAATTCACTATATTTATCTTTATAAGCAAAGAATAAAAATATATTCATCGCTACTGCAAATGCCGCTCCACCAACTCCTGCGATATCTAAAACTGCATGAAATAAAAAGGCATTTAACATTACAGGAAATAGAATTACTAAGGCAAGAGGTACAAATTTATTCGCTAAAAGAAGTAAACCTGTAACAATTTCTACAATCGCAACAATTTCCATAATATATCCTGAATCCATTAATGCTCCCATAAATTTTCCTGCTTCAGGTGTAAGTTCTGGTAATGGTATAAATTGTAAAAATTTATTCAATCCAAAAACAACCATCATTATTCCTAATAAAATTCTTACTACTAATTTTGCTATATCCATAATATTTTAAAATTTTAAATTGTTAATTAATATTTGTTAAGAACAACAATGTAGTCATAATGTTTTATGATTCCATGTCCTAAATATGACTTTTTAAATAAAAAATGATAATCCAAGTACATTTTTATTGTTGAAGAGAAAATTTCTTCTTTTTTTGCAGCAAATGAGTTTAAAAAATTAATTGATGATAAGGAATAAAAAAAGAGTTTTTAATATCGAAAATATTTAAATTTGCGGCTTTAAAAATAAATCAATTGCTATGTCAAAAGTACTCATTATTGGAGCGGGTGGAGTAGGGCGTGTTACAACCATTAAATGTGCTCAACATCCACAAATTTTTTCAGAAATCATGTTGGCAAGTCGTACAAAATCGAAATGCGATGAAATTGCTCAAGATGTTGAAAAACGTTTAGGTAGAAGTATTCAAACAGCACAAATAGATGCTGAAAATATACCTGAATTAATTGCTTTAATTCAATCTTTTCAACCAGAATTAGTCATTCATGTAGCCTTACCTTATCAAGATTTAACGATTATGGAAGCTTGTTTAGCTACGGGTGTTCATTATTTGGATACAGCTAATTATGAACCCAAAGAGGAAGCAAAATTTGAATATTCTTGGCAATGGGCATATCAAGACAGATTTAAAGAAAAAGGAATCATGGCTTTGTTGGGTTGTGGTTTTGATCCTGGTGTTACTAGTATTTTTACAGCAAGAGCAGCCCAACATCATTTTGATGAAATTCATTATTTAGATATTGTAGATTGTAATGGAGGAGATCATGGAAAAGCATTTGCTACTAATTTTAATCCAGAAATTAATATTAGAGAAATTACTCAAAATGGGAAATATTGGGAAAATGGAAAATGGGTAGAAACAAAACCTTTTGAATTTAGAAAAGAATTGAATTATCCTAATATAGGTTCTCGTTCTTCGTATTTGCTGTATCATGAAGAATTAGAGTCTTTAGTAAAGAATTTTCCTACAATAAAACGAGCTCGTTTTTGGATGACTTTTGGTGATGAATATTTAACTCATTTGAGAGTCATTCAAAATATTGGAATGGCAAGTATTGAACCCGTCCATTATCAAGGAATGGATATTGTTCCCTTGAATTTTCTAAAAGCAGTTTTGCCTGATCCTGGAAGTTTAGGAGATAATTATGTGGGAGAGACCTCAATTGGTTGTAGAATAAGAGGGGTAAAAGATGGTAAAGAACGTTCTTATTATATTTGGAACAATTGTAGTCATCAAGCAGCTTTTGATGAGACAGGAGCCCAAGGAGTTTCTTATACGACTGGAGTTCCTGCAATGACAGGTGCAATGATGATGTTACAAGGAAAATGGATGGGAAAAGGAGTCTTTAATGTAGAAGAATTTAATCCAGATCCATTTTTAGATGTATTAGGAAAACATGGCTTAGAATGGCATGAAGAATTAGATATAGATTTGGAATTATAATAAAATATGAGTCATCCTGAATTTTAATAACTAAAATTCAGGATGGCTCATGTTTATATCCCTGTTTTTATTCTTATAAATACTTTATGCCAAAG
>JAHDII010000243.1 GCA_020630895.1 Saprospiraceae bacterium | reverse complement strand
ATCTCCTTCTCATATTTTTAAATCATCAGGAAATTATACTGTACAATTAAAAGCAACAAAAAAATCAAAAACTAAAACTAAAGAACTCATGGTTTTTATTCCTCCTCCTAAAGAATGTTTAGTGGAAATAGAAACTACCTATGGAACAATGGTTGTTGAATTATATGATGCGACACCCAAACATCGTGATAATTTTTTAAAATTAGTAGAAGAAAAATATTATGATGATTTATTATTTCATAGAGTGATCAATGGTTTTATGATTCAAGGAGGTGATCCTAATTCTAAAAATGCTTTGAAAGATAAACCTTTAGGTTCTGGAGGACCAGGATATAAAGTTCCTGCTGAATTTGATGATTCTTTAATTCATCTTAAAGGAGCTTTATGTGCTGCAAGAGATAATAATCCTGAAAAAGCTTCTTCTGGTTCTCAATTTTATATTGTTCAAGGAAAAAAAGTACCTCCAGCATTATTAAATAAAATTACCAACCAAAGAAAAAATCGTTATTCTAAAGAACAAATAGAAGCCTATAAAAATATAGGAGGAACTCCTCATTTAGATGGCAATTATACTGTTTTTGGTAGAGTCATTAAAGGTTTAGAAGTCATTGACAAAATTGCTTCTGCTGCAACTACAAGAGAACGTCCTAATGAAAATATTAAAATGAAAATGAGAGTTGTAGATTGATGAAAGATTTAGAAGGTTGCTAGTTTCTAAAGTTTACAACCTAGCAACTTTCTAATCTTCAAAACCTACTTTTTCCCTACCAAATATACTCCAACAAAAATAAGAGAAGAGAACAATACAACAGAAATAGTAAGAGCATCTCCTCTAAAAATAATAGCAATAATGGTAGCAATAATAGGTTGTAAATAAATATAATAACCTACCAAATTAGGACTAGCATGTTTTAATGCCCAAGCATTTAATAAATAAGCAAAAAATGTAGTAAATACAATAATATATCCTAAAGCAATGAATCCATTTGTAGGAATAATAGACCAATCAATTTGTTGAAACTCAAAAAATCCAAAAGGAAAAACATAAATACAGCCAAAAGTGAAAATCCATTTCACAATAGTTAGCGGATGATATTTATTCATGATAGGTTTGGCTAAAACTAAATAAGTCCCATAAGAAAGAGCATTAATTAAAATCATAATATCTCCTTTAAAAGTAGTAGTATTAAAATTAAAGCCTCCATTAGTAATTAATAGAACTGCTCCTGTAAAACCAAAAATAATTCCTAAAATTTTAGTAGAAGTTATTTTTTCTTTTAAAATTATGGCAGTAGAAATTAATACCATAATTGGAGTAGTTGTCATAATGACGGAAGCATTAATCGGAACAGTATAAGATAAACCTTTAAAAAAGAATAATTGATTAATAGCAACACCAAATAAACTGCATAACGCGAGATATAGGTAATCTCTTTTAGATTGTAATTTTTCTTTTGGTGCTACTATCCAAAATAAAATAGTAGCTCCTAAAACTCGCATTAATATAATAGCAAATGCTTGAATATAATCAGGCATAATATATTTAGCAATACTATAATTGGCTCCATAAATGAAAGCAACCGAAAGTAACGCAGCATGAATTAAAATCGTTTTATTTTTCAAAAAATTATTTTTTCATAATTCCTAAATGTAAAATTCTTCCACCAGTAGGACTAATAGGATTGACACTTTTTCCAATAACTATTCCATCTTCTGGAGCTTTGTATTCATGAATTACATCTCCAAATACATTTCTTTGAATCGCAATTACTTCATCTTTTTTTACGAATTGTGTTACTCTAGGATAAACAGTTAAAAATCCTCCAGTACTAGAATATAACCAATACGATTTTTTACAAATGATGCTTTCTTCTTCAGGTTGTTCTACTTCTGCTGGAGTCATTTTTAAGAACCCTAAAACATTATGAATCCCTGTTAAACCATCTCGAATCATTCCTTTTTGAAATAAATTAGGATCACCTACTTCTAACGTTATGGCAGGAATATCCAACTCATCTGCTGCTCCTCTCAACGTACCATCATTAGGAGGATTGTGTACAATAATTTGAGCATTTTGTAATAAAGCCATTTTTCTAACAACTTCATCACTCATATCTGCTCGAATATAATATGAATTAATTCGTCCATTGCTAGCTGTATGTAAATCTAATAAATAATCAAATTTTTTAATAATTTTTTCTATAATTCTCCATGCATAAACTTGGCTCACTGTGCCATTAGGTTTACCAGGCATAATATGATTCAAATCAGTGCCATCAATAAATCTTCTTTTTTTTCTTAAAAAAGAAGGAATATTCAGAACAGGAACACCTATAATATTTCCTTGTAATTTTTCAATATCAATTTCCTGAAATAATCTTTGAATAACAGGAATACCATTTAATTCATTTCCATGAACTACAGCAGTAACACCTACCGTTTTACCTTCTTTTTTTCCTCTTGCAATTATAATAGGAATATGTACAGGAACTCCCATTCCATTTTGTACTAACTCTAACCAATATCTTGAAATTTTTCCCTTAGGAATATCATTAATAATTAAATCATTAATAATATTTTCTTTTTTACTAGGTATCATTATTTATTTTATTTTGAAGAAAATATTCCCAAATCAATTGCATGGTTTCTTCTACTAAAGGCAATTTTTTATAAGACGCAATTTGAGGCAACCCTCCAATGCTTGTAGTATTAATTTCTGATAAAACTCTTTTTCCATCATCATTCACTAAAGTATCAATTCCGTACATTACAATTCCCATTTCAGATAAAATAGGATTAATAATTTTTACAATTTCTTCTTCTTCAGGTTCAATTTGAGAAGGTTGAGAACTTCCTCCCATTGCTACATTACACAACCAAGAATCTTTTGCTGGAATTCTAACAGAAGCACCCATTATTTTTCCATGAACAACAATAATTCTTTTATCTCCTTGACTTACATTTTTTAAAAATTTAACTCCTAAATATTCTATTTTTTTATTTTTTATTGATTCAACAAAATCTGAAAAAGAAAATTGTTGATTCCCTTCATAAACTTGTTCTCCTTCTATTTTTAAAATTCCTCGACCTCCGTATTCTCTAAATGGTTTTAATACTATAGGAAATTGATTTTTGAATGTTATGATATCTTCTATAGAGCGACAAATTTTTAAAGGAGGACAACATTCTGGAAAACGAGTTAAAAACTCCTTACTTCCTGTAATATAAATTCCTTTAGGATGATTAATAATAAAAACATTTTTGAATTTTTGTAAAAATTCTAAAAAAGATGAAGAGAGTGGGGGAGGCAATCTTAACCAAATTAAATCATAAAAATAAATGGATTCTTGATGAATGTTTTGATTAAAATAAGATCCTTTTTCGTCAAAATAAAAATCTTTAGTTGCTGTAGTAACGTGTAATGTATCTGAATTAAACTCTTTAAAAAAAATATCGTTTTTAGGATAGGCTCTTGTAGCAATATCTACTTGTTCACAAAAAGGAGATGTTATCATTTTTTGAACAAAATCGTATAAAGAATTTTCTTTACTATGACCACTATGATCTGTAAGAATTAATAATTTATATTTTTTCATTAATACAATTTTATTTCATCTAATAAACTTTGATCATTATTTAAACTTTTAAATAATTTTAAACGAAATTTTCCATTTTTATTAAATAGAGTTTGAGCCATTTTATCAATAGCTACCATAGATAAAACAGTTTGAATATATGCTTCAATTAAATCATCTAATCCAATACCTAGTTTATTGAAATCTCTTCTATCCATTAAGATCAAACGATTGGTGTCGCTATTCCATGAACCATCATTATTTTTAAAAGATAAATTAGTTCCCAACATATCCCAACTACCTGTTCCGTCATTGATGAAATCAGCAAGAGGTTCTTTGGCTCTTCTTGCATAAGTACATAAAGGACGAATTCCTTTTTCAGTAGAACTCACCATGACTCTAATATCAGCAACAAAAGTTTGATTTTTTAAATTAGGGATAGTTCCTACATGATATAATTTTCCAGATGAGGTAACACTACTCCAATTATAATTTCCAATTAAACTTTGAACAATGAATAAATCATAATCAAAATCTAATTTCATAAAATCCTCCAATTCTTTTTCATTCACAATGGTATATACTCCTTGTCCTGCATTACTATAAGGTACCTTGATAACTGCATGACCTCCTAATTTTTTAACCCATAAAGGAATTTCATTTTTTCTAACATCCCATATTGTTTCAGGTGTATTTATTTTAAATCCATAATTTTGAATTTCTGAATTAAAAATATCATAAGCTTTGGCAGCTACCATTTTATTCCTTCCTCCAGCTAAACAAGCTACTGTAGGATTTAAAATTCTTGTTTTACAATGAATTGGTAATCGATTCCAAGGTTTTTGTGTTACATAACGAAATGCTGCTCTTATTGGAATTTTACGATCCCCATCTAAAACATATAAAATATTGTCTTCAAAAATTGCAGAAGGGTGAGCATCATTATTATAAAAAGGTACATAATACACAGGTTCATTCATGACATCTGCAATAACTTTGGCATAACCTGAAACTTCCATAGGGTTTTTATCATACAAAACAGCTAAACCACCCTTAATTTTATGCCTTAGATTTTTGAGATAAGGCTTAAAAGTTCTTTCTATCATCAATTTATAGCTGCCCTGTTCTTCATTATCATCAATGAGGGGCATTGATTTTTGACCAGAAGGACAAGAATTATTTTCTATAATCACCATCTGTCTTTTTCCTTGAGCAGAAGTTACATTTAATAAATCGGCTCCTGCCCATAAGAAATGTTTACATTTATGGTTGAGAATTTCCCTCAATTTATTGCCATCAACTCTAGGATGCATGTGACAATAGCGTTTAATGATTCGTTCTTGTCCTAAATTAAGAAAGAAACTAATCATAGGATGAATTGTGGCATTTAAAGCTTTAGGATACCAATGTTCGTGAGCTTCAAATTCATTGGGTTGGATAATTTTTATTGGTTTCAATGTTTCTAAATATTATTAAATTCAATAGTTTAATTATTCGAGATAAAGGTACGTTTACTTATTTTTTTAATTCGATTTTTATCTATTTTTTTTATTGAAATAAAATAAAATATTCAGGAACTTAAAATAATTCAAAACTGTAATTATATTTGTACCTCACTTATAAAAGAATAGTGCTATAGCTCAGTTGGTTTAGAGCGCTGCCTTGACAGGGCAGAGGTCAT
>JAHDII010000242.1 GCA_020630895.1 Saprospiraceae bacterium | reverse complement strand
GAGAAGATAATTTTTTGACAAATTAAAATTAATTGGAATAACAATGATTTAATAATTTCCTCATAAATTGTATTCCTTTTTCTTGACAGAATTGAATGTTTTTTTGAGGGATTTCGTGAATATTAGGATAATTGAGCCGAGCTTTTTCTATACTTTTTTCCCGAAGAATATGGATAATAGGGTAGGGAGAACGATTGGTGAAATTAGAAGGCGAATTTGGTGTATTTCCTTCAAAAATATATTGAGGATGAAAACTAGCTAATTGATAAATACCTTCGTATTGTAGTTCTTGAATCAGTTCTTGGGTGATGGCTAAAAAATCAAGGTACTCATCAAACGATTTTAATTGATGAGGATATATTATGAGAGTCGTTTCTAGTTCTTCATCATGATCTAAAATGGTAAATTGATGAATTATATTTTGAAGTAATTGTTCTTCGCTATCATTTTTTTCAATATAATAATGAATTGTATTTTGGATGAATTCTTTTTTGGCAAAGGGACAAAAGTTAAAATCTATCACTATAGTTTTTAACCAATTTTTAGTTTGTTGTATGATTAAACTTTCATCCATTATTGAATATATTACTTTCTTCAATAATCAATAAAAAGAAAAAAAGGTTCAGTTTATCTGAACCTTTTTTTCTTTTAAAATTGATATTTAATTTGTGCTTTAATTTCAGAACGTCTGGGTTTATCAATTTCTTCAAGTCCACTTCCGAAAGTATCTTGATTAGCATAATAGGTTTGAGCGAATCGTAATTCCATCGTCATATTTCTGATTCCTTTATACCTTAGATTGAGGTAAAAACGAGTTCCTTTATTATAATAAGGAGGAATAGAAAAGGAATATAAAATATCATTTTCATAAGCATAAATTCTGGAATCATAATCATCTGTATCAAACAAAGCAAAACGAGCTGTAAAAGAAAGAGGAAATCCGATAGGCTTATAAATAATATCTTGCATGAGCATATATCCCTTGCTTTTTCCACCGATACCATCATGATAAATCGCCCATTCTGCACGATTTCTGAGTTCTAATGCTTTAGAAATTTTATTATCAATATGTACTCTTATTAATGTTTTTCTAGTATCGACTAAATAATCTAAATGTGTTTCATTATCGCTTGCATTTTTTTCTTTGAACTCATCTCTAAATTGCAAATAAGCTTGCATTTTTCTTTTCCTTTTATAAGTCACTCTAAAGAAATATTCTTTTCCTTTAGAAGGAGCATCTACACCAGAACGTAACCAAGGATGTTCCCAAGTATCAAAATATCCATTAATGATCCAATGTTTATTTGGTTTTACTTCTAGCCCTAAATATACACCCGATTCATTATTTCCTGAACTAGTTTCAGCAAAAACATTAGGAAATAAAACTTGGTAATTTTTTTGATAATGACGATGTACTATAGCCATTGAAACATGACGATCTAAACCTATAATTAAACCATTCATTGTAGCCATTCCTCCATTATCACTCACAGCGGTTTCTCCAAAAAGATTGAAATTTTGATAAATAAAAGAATAATCTAAACTTGCATTCATTAATCTATCACCATTAAAATTAAATTGGTTGTATGTAGAATAATTTCTTAATAGCGGAGAATCTAATTTATCTAAAGTTCCATTAGCGGCAATATGCCATCTTTTTGTTTTATATTTAATAGTTCCACCAGTGGATAAATGTTGAATTGAATTTTTATCTTCTACTTCATTTTCAGTTCTATGTAATCCGCTAGATTGTATAGAGGAAATTTGTAAAATATCTAAATCGTTTTCATCTTCATTCGTAAGAGAAATATTAGCATCTCTACCTCTATAAGAAGCAAAAGCCATGACTTCAAAGTTTTTCCCAAAAGTAAGATTTACAGCCGTTCCTCTTTTGAATAAATATTCACTAACAGAAGTATAAGGACGTAGTGGTCTTCCTGATTTTTTCACATTGGTCACAAAA
Organism: Saprospiraceae bacterium; assembly: GCA_020630895.1. GTDB lineage: Bacteria > Bacteroidota > Bacteroidia > Chitinophagales > Saprospiraceae > JAHDCE01. The sequence continues at coordinate 3,304 of JAHDII010000242.1, read as the reverse complement.
GAACTTTTACCACTTCCAAAGCCATCAAACATAATAAGTCCTTGTCCCATATTCACCGCAAAATCACCAATAGCTAATCCTTTAAGAGTTTTATTGATGTCTTTTAAAAAGAAGTGAGCAGAATAAAAATCAAAACCAGGAATTTTTTTATTACTTCCTTTAAAAAATTCTTCTCCAGCATCTTTTTCTAAAGTAATACCATAAGATAAATGAGTTTCATATTGATGTCTAAATCTAGCATAATATCTATTTCTATCACCTAAATATCTTGAACCTGTTTCTCCTTCTTCTAATTCAGTATATCCTTTTTTTTCTTCAAGAATTCTTTCTAATCTTAAATAAATTTCATTTCTCCCTTGATATAGCATTTTTAAAATAGGAACATTATAATCATCTAAGCCACCTTTTACAGTTACATAAGGAAGAATGGCATTAATAGTATTCAAATCGAACGAACGAATGGTTTGTAATTCATGAAGAGTAATGAGGTCTCCATTTCTTTCTATATGGCTAATTAAATCATTAATTTGAACACTGGTTAATAATCGAAGTTCTTCTAAATCTGAGGGAGTTGCTTTATTCAAATCAAGGGGATGTTCTTTATAAATTTCTAAATCATCATAGATGGTATTGAGATCAAAATCTACTTCTTCTCCTTGTCCAGAAATAAAATCTTCAATAATATCTTGATTGACATCTGTATCAGAAGGAGGAATTGTATCTACTTGAGCATGAATAGAAGAAAATAAAAATAATAATATGAAAAAAATAGGATATTTCATGATAAAAAAATTCCATTAGGAAATAAAAAAGTAATTATTTTGAGCTGGTATCTTTTTTACCCATTTCGTAAGAAAGAGTAAATGCAGGAGTAAAACCAAGTGCATAATGATAGCTAGAAGCTACATCTATTTTTAATCCATTTTTTAATTTTAGACCTAAGCCAAAACTATTTAATGTAGGATTTGTACTGACTCCAACTCTTAATGCTAAAATATCAATTAAGAAATATTCTATTCCAGCTTTAAAAACCATATCATAGTCCATGTCTTTTTCTAATTCGCTAGAAATGATTAATTTTTTTGTAGGATTATAGGAGGCTCCTAAACGAAAAATAGTAGGAACTTTTTCATTCTCCACGATTTCTTGTCGAATAGGATTAAAAACATGAGCTCCTACATATAAATTTTCAATGAGTTGGGCTTGAAAACCCAATTCAAATGTAATAATTGATTTATTTCCATATTCAGGAATTGCAAAACCTAAATAATCAATTTGAGCACCAATAGCTAATTTGCTCATTAACTTTCTAGCATAAGATATTCCAATTCTTTGTTCATTATAGCCAGAAAAACCGTAATAATTCGCTGCTAATCCAAATGTGCCTGCTGAGGTAGGATAAGCAAAAGCGGCTGTTACAGAATTAATTTCACTAGTGAGAAACCTTCTTTCTGCTCCTAGAGCAAAACCTAATCCATCAAGAAAAGCTAAACCTGCTTGGTTGCTAAATGCACTATTAATATCATTAAATGCAACGGCAGCGTCTCCCATAGCTACTCCTCTAGCTCCAGCCATAGGATGTACTCCATTTTGAGCAAAAGAAAAAATGCTCATTATAAAAAAAATAAAAGTAATGGTTATTTGTTTCAATTTCATGGTCAATGATTTGCTTTTATTCTTCAATTTTAATTTCTAATCCATTGTCTTGAGTAACTTTAGCATAGTATAAACCTGCGTCAGTCATTTGTCGTTCCATGGTATCTAAATCAATTTTTACTAGACCAAAACGGTATGTTGGACCTAGATTCCATTCAAAATTATCCCAAGTACTCCAATGGATATAACCTTTCAAATTTACACCTTCTTGAATAACTTCATGCATAATTTGAAGATAATCTTTAATACTATTGATTCTTTTTTGAGGATCATCAGTACAAATGCCATTTTCAGTAATGATAATAGGCTTGTTATATTTTTTATGAAATCGGTGAATTATTTCTTTAAAGGCAGAAGGAACATAAGCCCACATTTTATCGTGTTGATAGCCCATTTTGGCTAGTTTTCCAGGGTAATCTACTTCAGAAATGAGGAATGGGGTACAGGGCATATAAGCATAATAGCTTAAGCCCCAATAATCTAGTTTTGCAAAGTGTTGAGGAGCAAAATTGATGAACCACCAATCTGCTATTTTAGCGACTAATTTTCCTAATATATTTGTTCCTTTAAAATATACAGTATTACAAGAAATGCCAACAGGAATATCAGGATATTTTTTTTTGATGATATCATAAACAATATCATGAGCTTTTCCCATATTTTTGATAGCTCTATTGGCTTTAAAATAATTTTTTTTAAAAGGAGGGAAAATTCCTGTAAAAAATCCATTAGCAGCATATACATTGGGTTCGTTAAATGTATTCCAATTGGCGACTAAATCTCCAAAATGATCTACACATTTTTTGGCATAATCAACAAAAGCAGTTAAATTGTCTTCATTGAGCCAAGTCCCATTTTTTTCAAACCAATTGGGGTTCATAAAATGGTGAATTACGAACATGATTTGTGTTCCTCTAGCATTTAGTTTTTTGAAAAAATCTCGATATTCTTCAACGACATTTGGTTCAAAAGGAGCAAAGGCTTCTAATTGAAGTCTAGACCAATCGACACCACAGCGGTACATAGAGCCAAATTGTTGGATGTATTCGATGTCTTCATCTCTTCTTTTTTCATGATCTGTTGTGCGAGTAAAAGTATAACCGTCTTTTGTTTTTACTCCATTCCAATTGTGATCTCCTGCTGTTTCTACTTGTGCAGCTGCTGTTGAAGTTCCCCAAATAAAACCTTCTGGGAATTTTAAAAATCTCGTTTTGTCCATATTTATGATTATTACCTGCAAGATAATAATCATTTTGAAAAATTAGATAATGATTGATAAATATTAGATGTTATTATGAAATATTTTTAACGCAGAGAACCACTGAGTTATCCACAGAGAGTCGCTGAGGTTTTCATTATATTTAAATGAATATAAGCTGTACTCTATTCTATGTGTACCTCTGCGTTTTTTTAATTTCTCAGAATCAATTTTTCGCAATAAAGTTTATTAATCCATTAATTTTAATTCTTAAAAAGAATGAATTCTAATTGGCTTTTTTAATAACTTTTTTACTTCTTCTAAACGTGTCATTCTATTTTTATCAATTAATAAAGTCTCTTTATTTTTTGTTTTGAACCATTCAGAATATTTTTTTCTATTGTTATCTTTAATTCTTCTTTCTTGAAAAATACCTAAAGCTTTATTTAT
>JAHDII010000241.1 GCA_020630895.1 Saprospiraceae bacterium | reverse complement strand
TAGTAGCTTATGTTTTTTTAACTAAAATTTAACAGCTAAAAATTTATATAACACATTGAAAATCTTTAGATATTAATTAACTAGACAAATGTTGCTCTTTAGTAAATGATTAGTGATACTTGTATTCAAATAATTATTTAATCTCTTAAAATTAAAAGACATGAATAAATTAAAATTTTTCATATTCTTATTAGGAATACTTATAGCTATTCCTAGTTGTAAGGAAGATGCTTGTGAAAGTATCATTTGCTTAAACAATAGTACCTGTAATGAAGGTACTTGTGAATGCCCAACAGGTTATACTGGTGTAGATTGTGGTACAGTTGACCATGCTAAAATTCAGGATTTATTAAATTCAGGAGTAACACCAAAAACTTTATATGATGATGGTATTATGCTAGAACATCTTTATGGGAAGATTTATAACGATGGGATAATTTTTTATCTAAACACTACTACTGGAACAGGGTTGTTAGCATCAATAGAAGATGAAAATTTAAATGGAAGTTGGGGTTGTTATGATGTTGATATATCAAATTTAAATAATGTTACTGACTTCCCTTTAGCATCAGAATCTGAAACTAAAGATGGAGCTAAAATTGGAGATGGACAAATGAATACAAATGCCATATTAGCTGAATGCTTTGAGGAAGAAATTGCTGCTAAATTATGTAGAAATATAGGAGCAGAATGGTTTTTGCCTTCTAGAGATGAATTAAATAGTATGTATAATAATTTACATTTAAACGGTCATGGTAATTTCGCAAATGTTTCTTATTGGACTTCTACAGAGTACGACGGTTTTTCAGCATGGTTCCAAAATTTTAATGATGGGTTTCAAGGTCTTAGAATTAAAGTTGAAACAAACATATTAATTCGTGCTATAAAGCATTTTTAAAAATACTTACTATATTTATTAACTAAAAAAAATCACATTATGAAAAATTATCTTTTGTATTCTATCCTTATTATTTTTAGCATAACATCATCTTATGCAATTCCAGTCTCTTCAAATGATGAAACGGTTTCTACTCATACTATAAATGTAGAAAATAATGATGATGGATTTTCACTAGAGGAGGTTGAAAAAAAATTCTCTAAAGAAAGTATGGAAAAACAACTAGGACGTAAATTGAGATTTACAGAACGATTAGCTCTAAAAATGATTACTAAACGATTCAAGAAAATTAAGAAGAGAAAAGCTAAAAAAGGAAATGAAGAAGGAAGTGATAAAGCTTCAGGTCTATCTATTAGTGCTTTATCTTTAGGTACAGCTTCTTTAGTGTTTTTATTGTTAGGGTTTGTGTTCCCTTTGTTTGCTTTTATCGGACTTTTTCTCGCTATTGGAGCTATAGTTACAGGAGCAATTTCGCGTAATAAAACAGGAGATAAAACAGATAAATTTGGTAAAATTGGACTTTGGTTAGGAGTAGCTACTTTAGGGATATTTTTCATATTATTACTCCTTTATTTTGCTTTAGCTATTGCTATTGTATAAAATGAATTATAGCATTAATAACTTGCTAATTGAATTTCAAAAAAAGATATGATTGCAAATTATTTTTTATTCTCACAAAATAATTTGTAATCATATTTTATTAATCAAAAAAAATAACATTATGAAAAATTATTTAATTCTATTGTTAATTTTATTTTTTATAATAAATAATAAAACAATAGCTCAAAATGATGAACTATTACTTCAAAAAGGAAAATATTTATTAAGCGGAACTCTTTCATTTAAAAGTTACAATTCTAGAAGTAGAATTGACGGAACAATAGAACCATCAGATGATAAAAGAATTGATTTTGATTTGGGTATTACACCATCAGCATATTATTTTTTAAACTCTAAAATTGCCTTAGGAGCAGCTTTATCCTATAATATTAATTTTGCTAGAAGAAAAGGAATCAATTTAATAAAAAGTAATGCCTCATCATATTATTTCGTTCCTTCAATGAGATATTATAAAAGTTTAGGAAAACAATTTTATTTATTTGGAGAAGCGAATCTTGGATTATATTTTGGAACTTCCTTTAATCAATTTAATGATGTTAAAAATAAAGACTCAAACAGATTAGGGATAGATATGAATATTCGCTCAGGATTAGCATATTTTTTGCATGATAAAGTATCATTGCAGGTGAAATTTGGTAAAATAGGATATCGAACTCAAACTGTTTTAAGAGGGGAGGGAGACTCTGATACTAATGGCATTTTTGAGACTAATTTAAATATTAGTTCCTTAGGTTTAGGAGTAGCAATATTATTGTAATTTTAAAAGATTGGGAATGAGGTAAAATTAGTTTTATCTCATCCTTAATATAAATAACCCAACATATCTAAAATACCCTCTTCCCATTTTTTGTCATGTATTTCTTTAATCATTAATTCAGGAATAATTTCTTTACCTATACCTAAGGTTTCATGTTCATTTATTTTTACCCAATGAATCATATTATGAGAACATTTTTTAAATCCATGTTTTAAATATAATTGAGGATTGTCAGCAAATAAAAGTAAAAAATCAATATGATTTTCAAGAGCTATTTTTTCTACATATTGTAATAATTGACTTCCTATTTTTTGTCCTTGAAAAGAAGGTAAAATACATAAATCAATAATTCCTAAAACTTGAATAGGTTTATTATTGAGAGACATCATTCTATAGTCTAACCCTACTTGTCCAACAACAGTATTATCTTTTTTTGCTAATAATCTAAAATGAGGAATTTGTTTAAAATAAGTTCTATTACAAAAATATTCTGGAAAACATTTTTGTAATAAATATTGAATTTCAAGATTTTCTTTTTCTTGAATCTCCCATTCTTTTTTGAATATAATTTCCATGAAAATAATAATTAAAATACTAACCTAATCGTACTCTAGGATCTAAAAGAGCATATAAAATATCTGAAAGAATATTAATAATAACAAAAACAGCGGCAACAAATAAAACCACTCCTAAAATAACAGGAATATCATAAGCTTTTAATGCTCTAATAGTTTCTAAACCTAATCCATCATAAGAAAAAACATATTCTACAAAAAAAGCACCAGCAATTAAAGAAGCAAACCAACCGGTAATAGATGTCATTACAGGGTTTAAAGCATTTCGTAAAGCATGTTTAAAATTAATTTGAGTATAAGATAATCCTTTGGCTTTTGCTGTACGAATATAATCCTTACTTAAAACATCTAACATAGCACTTCGAGTGAGTTGAGTAAAAATACCTATAGGACGAATACCTAATGCAAGAACAGGAAGAATCAAATTTTTCCAAACATAAACTTCTTCTCCTGAATCATTCAAAGTGGTAAGTCCTCCAGTAATATTTAGACCTGTATAATCTCCTAGAGTAGCCGCAAATAATAAAACTAATATCATTGCCATTACATAACTAGGCAAAGAATAGCCTAACACAGAAAATACAACAGCAAAATTATCTATCCATGTATTATGATATAAAGCCGCGGTTACTCCTAAAATAATACCTATAATACTAGCTAATATGATAGCTAACAAAGCTAAAATAGCCGTTCGAGGTACTTTATTCCTTAATAATTCTGAAACAGGTTGTCCTGTTTGATAAGAATCTCTTAAATAAGGTTTCTTAAAAACAAAAGAAGTATTTCCTAAAGGAATAGCAAAAAAAATAGAATACTTTTTTTTATCCTTTTCTGTTGCTAGTGAAAAAGGAGAAATATCTTTAAGATATTGCAATTGTTGAATATGCAAAGGTAAATCTAAACCTAACTCTTTTCTCTTAGATTCTATAGAGCCGGAATCTGAACGTTGTCCAAAAGTTAATTCTGCTGGATCAACATTACTATTATAAATAATAGAAGAAATAATAATGACTATTGCCACCATTACTCCCAATCCATATAAAAGTCGTTTTATGATATATCGAATCATAAATGTAAAATAACAAAAACCCTTGATAAAAATCATCATTAAAAACTGATTTATTTTTACCTTTGGCAATCAAAATAAAAGAAATGAAGGATACAACATTATTTTCTCTCTTAGGAGAAGAACTCAATCGCCAAAGAAGAGGAGTTGAATTGATTGCTTCTGAAAATTTTACAAGTCTAGAAGTAATGAAAGCAATGGGAAGTTGCCTTACCAATAAATATGCTGAAGGCTATCCAGGAAAAAGATATTATGGAGGATGTGAAGTTGTGGATCAAGTAGAACAATTAGCTATAGATAGAATTAAAGAATTATTTGGAGCAGCTTATGCTAATGTTCAACCTCATTCAGGAGCTCAAGCTAATGCAGCAGTATTTTTAGCGGTTCTTCAACCAGGAGATAAAATTTTAGGTTTTGATCTTTCTCATGGAGGACACCTTTCTCATGGTTCTCCTGTAAATTATTCTGGAAAAGTGTATCAACCTCATTTTTATGGTGTAGAAAAAGATACAGGATGTATTGATATGGATAAAGTAGAAGCAAAAGCCATAGAGGTAGAACCTAAATTAATTATTTGTGGAGCTTCAGCTTATTCTAGAGATTGGGATTATGCTCGTTTTAGGCAAATTGCAGATAAAGTAGGTGCTTTACTTTTAGCAGATATTGCTCATCCTGCGGGTTTAGTAGCTGTAGGTTTGCTGAATGATCCCATGCCGCATTGCCATATTGTAACAACAACGACTCACAAAACTTTGAGAGGTCCTAGAGGTGGTTTAATTATGATGGGGCAAAATTTTGATAATCCTTGGGGAAGAAAGACTAAAAAAGGAAATCCTATTAAAATGTCAGCTATTTTAAATAGTGGTGTTTTTCCAGGAATGCAAGGAGGTCCTTTAGAACATATTATTGCTGCTAAAGCGGTGGCTTTTGGAGAAGCACTTGAACCAGAATTTAAAGAATACGGAAAACAAGTGATTCGAAATGCTCAAGCAATGACTCAAGCTTTTATTGAAAAAGATTACCATATTATTTCTGGAGGAACAGATAATCATTTAATGTTGATTGATTTGAGAAATAAAAATATTACAGGAAAAGCTGCTGAAAAAGCACTTGTAGAAGCAGATATTACAGTGAATAAAAATATGGTTCCTTTTGATACTCAATCTCCTTTTGTAACTTCAGGAATTAGAATTGGAACAGCCGCAATTACAACAAGAGGTTTTAAAGAAAAAGATTGTGTTCAGGTAGTTAATTGGATTGATGAAGTATTAAATAATTATGAAAATGAAGAAACGATTTCTAAGGTAAGAAAAGAAGTTAATGTTTATATGGAATCTTTTCCTTTATATGAAGAATAAATAATCAATAAATTAGATTTATTTTAAACGTAAGTCATTA
>JAHDII010000240.1 GCA_020630895.1 Saprospiraceae bacterium | reverse complement strand
TAAAATTATTTAAAATTATTTATTCTTAATTACATACATCAATCGTTACTTACTGTTTAATATATATTTTTAATTCGAATGATTTTCTTCAAAACTAAATTGATGTAAGGAATTTAAATAATTATTCAATCGTTCCATAGGTTTAATAATTGCTACCCTACCCGACCGAACAAACTCATAAATTCCTCCATTATTTTGCAAGTCAATTAATAATGCTTCTGTTTCACTTTTTAACCCTGTTTTTTCAATCACAATATATTCAGGTTCTATACTTAAAATTCTAGCATTATGTTTACGAACTAATTGTTCCATTTTATCTCCTCCAGCAAAAGTTTTAGCATCTACTTTATAGAGTGCAATTTCTTGTTGAACAATTTCATCATTTTTATAATAAAATGATTTTACAACATCTATTTGTTTATCAATTTGAGTTATTAATTTTTTCACTAATTCTTCTTCTACAATTACAACAATTGTATATTTATGAATTCCTTTTATAGAAGATTCTGATGCCACAATACTTTCTATATTAATATGTCTTTTTGTAAATACTGTTACCACTCTTCCTAAAAGACCGATTTTATTTTCGGTAAAAATGGTTATTGTAAATTCTTCTTTCATTGTATTTATTTTTTAAGTTCTTCTGTTGTTAAAATTATTTCAGAAACAGAACTTCCTGTTGTAATCATAGGAAAAACATTATCTTCTTTTTCTACATTAACATGTAACAAATAAGGTCCTTGATGAGCTAACATTTCTTGAATTGCATTTTCTAATTCTGATGTATGAGAAATCGTTTTTCCTGGAACACCAAAACCTTTAGCAATAGTAATAAAATCTGGATTTTGTAAAGCAACAGAAGAATATCTTTTATCAAAAAATAATTGTTGCCATTGTCGAACCATTCCCAAATAATTATTATCTAATAAAACAATTTTTACACCTACATTCCATTGAGCACACATTCCTAATTCTTGTATCGTCATTTGAAAACCACCATCTCCAATAAATGCTACAACTTCTTTATTCGGTTTAGCCCATTTTGCACCAAAAGCAGCAGGTAATCCAAAACCCATTGTTCCTGCTCCTCCAGAAGAAACCCATTGATCCGTATCTAAATATTGATAATATCTTGCTGCAAACATTTGGTGCTGTCCTACATCTGTTACAACAATTGCTTTACCTTGAGTTTGTTGAGACACTTCTTGTATTACTTGTCCCATTTTCATTTTTCCTTCCTTGGTAGGAGACAATGCTTGTTCTATTACTTTTTCTTTTTCTATTTCAGCACATTTTTTAAATTCATCCAACCAAACAGGATATACTTTTTCTTCAATTAATGGTAACAAAGCATCTAAAGCTACTTTTGCATCTGAATGAATAGGAACATCTGTTGTAACGTTTTTATTAATTTCAGAAGCGTCGATTTCTATATGAATAACTTTAGCTTGTTTTGCATATCTAGATACATCTCCCGTTACTCTATCATCAAACCGCATTCCTATAGCAATCAAAACATCACACTCATTTGTTTTTATATTAGGAGCATAATTTCCATGCATTCCTAACATTCCCATATTTAGAGGATGTCCTGTAGGAATTGTAGATAAACCATGTATAGTTGTTCCTACAGGAATTCCTGATTTTTCTACAAATTTTAAAAAAGATTCTTTTGCTTTTGAAATTAAAATACCATGTCCTGCTAATATAAAAGGTTTCTTAGCATGATTAATTAATTCAACAGCTTCCTTGAGTTTAGAAATATCCAAAATAGGCTTAGGCTGATAACTTCTAATATAAGATATTTTTTTATAGTTCCATTCTAAAGTATCTAGTTGTGCATCTTTAGTAATATCAATGACTACAGGTCCTGGTCTTCCTGAATTTGCAATATAAAATGCCTTTGCAAAAATTTCAGGTATTTCACTAGCCTTTGTAATTTGATAATTCCATTTTGAGATAGAAGTTGTTACTCCGATAACATCTGTTTCTTGAAATGCATCTGAACCTAATACTTTACTATTCACTTGCCCTGTAATACAAACCATGGGTGTAGAATCCATTATTGCATCTGCAATACCTGTAACTAGATTGGTAGCTCCAGGTCCTGATGTGGACATACAAACTCCTGTTTTTCTTGTTACTCTAGAATATCCTTCAGCTGCATGGGTAGCACCTTGTTCATGTCTAGGCAAAATATGAGTAATTCTATCTGTATAATAATATAAAGCATCATATACAGGCATAATTGCTCCTCCAGGGTAACCAAAAATAGTATCTACACCTTCTTCAAGCAAACATTTTAAGATAGCTTCTGCTCCTGTTATTATTTTGTTTTCCATAATAGTTGGATTTTCGTGACTCTTGCTTAATTTATTATCTATCATAATATTAAAATTCATCTGTTACACATCCTTCACTCGCAGAAGAAACTGTTTTTGCATATTTTAATAATGTACCTCCTTTTGCTTTAAGAGGAGGAGTATTCCAATGTTGTTTTCTTTTAAATAATTCTTCAGGAGTCAAATGAACATCAATTGTATTTTTATTTGCATCTATAGTTATAGTATCTCCATTTTCTATCAATGCTATATTTCCTCCTTCTTGTGCTTCAGGAGTAATATGTCCTACTACAAAGCCATGCGTTCCTCCAGAAAATCGACCATCAGTAATTAAAGCCACATCATTTCCTAAACCTGCTCCCATAATAGCTGATGTAGGTTTTAACATTTCAGGCATTCCAGGTCCTCCTTTAGGTCCACAATAGCGAATAACAATGACATCTCCTTTTTTAATTTTTGAAGCATTAATTGCTTCATTCGCATCTAATTCACTATCAAATACTTTAGCTACCCCTGTAAAAATAAGTCCCTCTTTTCCTGTAATTTTAGCCACAGCTCCTTGAGTAGCTAAATTACCATATAAAATTTGTAAATGTCCTGTTTCTTTTATAGGATGATTAATATTAAAAATCACCTTTTGCTCTGAAGGCAAAGGAGGAATATCTTTTAGATTTTCAGCAATTGTTTTACCTGTTACGGTGATACAATCACCATGCAAATATCCTTCTTCTAAAAGCATTTTCATTACAGCAGGTACCCCTCCTACATCATGCAAATCTTCCATCAAATATTTCCCGCTAGGTTTTAAATCTGCGAGATAAGGTGTTGTATCACTAATTCTTTGAAAATCATCAAGAGATAACGAAACTCCTACTGATTTGGCGACAGCGATTAAATGTAATACTGCATTTGTTGAACCTCCTAAAACTGTAATTAAGGTTATAGCATTTTCAAAAGCTTCTTTTGTCATGATATCTCTAGGAGTAATATCTTTCTCTAATAATAATTGAATAGCTTCTCCTATTTTATCACAATCATTCTCCTTTTCTTGGCTCACTGCTGGATTAGAAGAGGCATAAGGAAGTCCCATACCTAAAGCTTCTATTGCAGAAGCCATTGTATTAGCAGTGTACATTCCACCACAAGCACCCGCCCCAGGACAAGATTTTTTGATAATTGTTTTAAATTCTTTTTGATCTATTTTTCCTGCTATCTTTTGTCCCAATGCTTCAAAAGAAGAAACAATATCTAATTTCTTTCCTGCATGACAACCTGGACTTATTGTTCCTCCATACATTACAATTCCTGGGCGATTTAAGCGTCCTAATGCCATTAATGCACCTGGCATATTTTTATCACAACCTACTACAGCTACTACTCCATCATACCATTGAGCAGAGGCTACCGTTTCTATTGAATCTGCTATAATATCTCTGCTAGGCAAGGAAAATCTCATTCCTGAAGTTCCCATAGACATTCCATCACTCACTCCAATAGTATGATAAATCAAAGCGATTAAATCTTGTTTTTGAACTCCTTTCTTAATTTTTTTAGCTAAGTCATTCAAATGCATATTACATGGATTCCCTTCCCACCCTGTACTAACAATACCTATTTGTGGTTTTTTTAAATCTTCTTCTGTTAAACCAATTGCATGTAACATCGCTTGTGCTGCTGGATGGGTATCATCACTGGTTACATGTTTACTATATTTATTGAGTTCTTTCATTTTTATAAAAATTAAAAAACCATCTTCAAGATGAAGATGGTTTTTAATGATTTGTAATTAATTATATATACCACCCTCATGTGATTGATGAAATCACAATAATTTGAATAATATAGATAAGGTTTGGTATTAACATAAAAAACTTTTCTTAAGATTTTACTTTTTACTTTAAGACTAAGGTAATATTTTAATTGTAAATAAAAAATATTAATAATTCAAAAAAAAACATTTTCATCAAAGTAAATCGAGTATATAAAACACTAATATTCAACTATATAATTAAAATTAGAATTAAAAAAAAACGAATCCTAAATAAAATTAGAACAATCACTTTTTTAAATTATGCTAATGTTTATTTTTTAAACTGATGCATTTTGTTTCTTTTGTGCTTCTTCTAATAATGTTTTCACCTCGCTTTTTTTCATTTCCATAGCCAATCCCATTTCATATAATACACTAATTTCAGAATCATCAATAACTCCATCTGCTCCAGCAACAGCTAAACCACATTTAATAAGCATTTGTTTTCCATGTTCATTTAACATAGGACCTACTTTTTTAAGATAGGTTGAAACATTTTGAGGATTTCTTTGAGTCTCTGCTACATAATTTTCTAACTGTTCCATTGTTATATCATTATGCCCAAATTTATTAATCACCATAAGAACAACTACCATTTCTCTATCATCAATTTCTCCATCTGCTAACATCATTAATACTAAAGAATGCTTCATCGCTTTCTCATATTCTGATAAAAATTGATCTTGTTGCTGTTGTTGGTTCTGACTTTGAGTTCGTTGATAATTTAATACTCTAGGAATAAAGGTTCCTTTACAAGTTTTACATTCTACATATTCTCCAGCAGAACCTAAAGGGATTAAGGGGATAAAATATAAGGTAAAAAATTTAGTTACTTTTTTGTGGTCATACTTTCTATCTGTTTCACATTGTGGACAAATAAAATTACCACTTTTAATTTTTGATTTAATTCCTCTTGTACCAAAGATTATCATATTAGTATTTTTAAAGGTTATAAAATAATTTTCATCCAAAAGTAGCGAAAAATAAATTTTAATAAAAATAATTTAAATCTGTTTTCTGTTAATGACAATTCGCAAAAAAGTGATATTACCTAATTCTATAAATTATATTATGATTGTCCATAAAAAATCATACTAAAATTTTTACCTTTACTATATCAATAGACTTTATCACGAATTGTTTTTTATAAGAGACGAATTAGAGATTTTGGAAAT
>JAHDII010000239.1 GCA_020630895.1 Saprospiraceae bacterium | reverse complement strand
AGCAGCTCTTTGCTTTGAATCCGCAACTTCTTTAGCAGTTACTTCTTTTTCTTTAGCTGCTTTTTCTTTCATATCGGCTACTTCAGCAGCATTAGATTCTCTTACAAGAGCTTTTTCTTCAGCTATTTTTCTTTTGAATTCTGCTAATTCAAAGGCAGTCTTTTCTTTTTCTAAAACAGCATTTTCTCTAATTTGGGCAATAGTTTCAGCCGTTTCTTCTTTGACTTGAAGAATTTGTTCTGAGGCTGTTTGTTTAGCATCTACGACATCTTCTGCTGTTTTTTGCTTTTCTGTTTTTGCTTTTTCTCTTGCTTCAGCAATGATATTAGCTGTTTCTTCTCTAATTTTCTTCAATTCTAAAGCAGAATTTTCTCTTGCAGAAGAAACCTCATCTGCATATTCTTCTTTAGCGACATCTAAATTTGCTTTAACTGCTTTTAATTCTTCTGCTGCTTTTTCTCTTGCTGCAGCAATTTCTTCTGCAGATTTGAGTTTTGATTTTTGAATTTCATCTGCTGCTTTTGCTCGAGCTTCTTGAACAGATAAATTAATTTTTTCTATTTCTGAGCCTGCTTTTTCTTTAGCAAGTTTAATAGCATTTAATTCATCAGCCATTGCTTTTTGAATTTCATCATCTGCTTTTTTTCTAGCAGCTAAAACTTCTTGAGCAAATTCATTCTTTTTAGCAGTAGCTGTTTCTCTTGATTCAGCTACTTCTTGTTGTAATTGTTTTCTTAAAGCATCACCTCTTTCTCTTTCTTTCACTAAATCTTCTTTTAATTTTGCTTTTAACTCTAATAATTTAGCTTGTAAATCTCTTACTTCTTTTTCATCTTCAGGGTTAACACTTCCTCCTCCAGATTTATTTCCCCCTCCAGAGTTGTTCCCCCCTTCAGGTTTTTTAGTAGTGCTAGCAATACCACTATTCAGAGAATTATCTCTTTTAGCGAAAGAGGATACTTTTGATTTATCCAATAATTTATTATAACAAGAAAAAATATTTTGGATTTCAGTTTGTCTAGTTCCAGCAAAAGTAAGGCTAGGACCTTTTCCTTCCATTTGATCAATAATAATAATACGATTGAGCTTTGTACTCGCCAGCCAAGAAACAAAGCCTAAATCAACCGTTGCACCATTGGTATAAATAGGTGCACCAGAAGCAGCTTTAGTTAAATCTGCCATATTTCCAAACTTATAAACTTTTTTCTTCTTATTGATATCTTCAAATACAACTTTATCGTCTTGATTCAGTTTAGCTCCATTTCTTGAAGCAATGACAAAGAGTAAACCTGCACTTGTATTTTCAATTTGGAAATCGTAATTTGAACTTGAACGAATTCCTAATTGGTTTGATTCTGTTTTTAAAACATGAATACTTCCTAATGTTTTATTTTCAGCCATTAACTTACCACATTCCTGAGCATATATAGTATTAATGCTTAAAAATAAAATAGAGGTAATGACAAATATGATAATAGTGAATTTAGTATAACGCATATCAAATGGTTTATTATGACTTAATTGTTCCTTCTCTCGCAAGATAAGAAATTTAATACTTTCTAGTAAATAGATAACGATATATAAATGTTAAATATTTACTATTTGTATCGTTTTTATTAAAACTTTTACTTATTAAGATGAAAATTTGCTATAAAAGGTTGTTTTATACTCTTTTAGAAGCTAATAAATATAGAATCGCCATTCTGATAGCTACTCCATTTTCGACTTGCTCTAAAATAATAGATTGATCGGAATCGGCAACATCACTACTTAATTCTACACCTCTATTGATGGGCCCAGGATGCATAATAATTACTTCAGAATCCAAACTATCTAATAATTGTTTATGAATTCCAAAAGTATTGTGATATTCTCTTAGTGAAGGAAAATATTTAATATCTTGTCTTTCCAATTGAATTCTAAGAACATTAGCAATATCACACCATTCTAATGTTTTTCTTACATCGTAAGATACATCAACACCTAATTGTTGGATATGTTTAGGGATTAAAGTAGGAGGACCACATAAGGTAATTTCTGCACCTAATTTTTTTAAACAAAAAATATTACTCATAGCTACTCTAGAGTGTAATATATCTCCAAAAATGGCAATTTTTTTACCTCTAAGATCATCATTTAAAGCCATTTTCATAGAAAAGGCATCTAAAAGAGCTTGAGTAGGATGTTCATGGGTTCCATCTCCTGCATTAATAATATTAGCTGGAATTCTTTTAGAAAGATAGAGAGGAGCTCCAGGAGCAGGGTGTCTCATCACTACCATATCTACTTTCATAGAAAGAATATTATTTACGGTATCAAGAAGTGTTTCTCCTTTTTTTACAGAAGAGGAAGAAGCGGAAAAATTCACGACATCAGCAGAAAGGCGTTTTTCTGCGAGTTCGAAAGAAATACGAGTTCTTGTAGAATTTTCAAAAAATAAATTAGCAACAGTTATATCTCTTAAAGAAGGTACTTTTTTTATAGGACGATTGATTACTTCTTTAAATTCAAAAGCGGTATCAAAAATGAGATTAATATCATTCTCATTTAGATATTTAATTCCTAAGACATGTTTGGTACTTAATTGTCTTTCTGACACTGTTTTCTATTTTAATTCATTTTTTTTGGAAATAAAATTACTCTATCGTTTCCATGAATTTCTTTCCATTCTACACTTACATATTCTTCGTCTAAAGCATCTACCTTGATGCCTGTATAATCGGACTTTATAGGTAAATGGCGATTGTAAAATCGATCTACCAAAGATATTAATTCAATTTTATCAGCTCTTCCATAATGTTCTAAAGCTGTTAAAGCAGCCCTAACGGTTCTTCCTGAATAAAGAACATCATCTACTAAAATAACTTGTTTATTCTCAACTAAAAAATCCATTTTCGTTTCATTAGGATTTAAAGGTTTTATTCGAGTACGAAAATCATCTCTATAAAAGGTAACATCTAAAAACCCCATTTCTATATGAGAAATTTTAGTTAATTCTAATAAACGGTCATGAAGACGTTGAGCTAAATAACTGCCTTTAGGTTGTATTCCAATAATACAAGAATCTTGAAAATGATTATGGTTTTCAATTAATTGATAGCAAAGCCGTTCAATGGTTAATTTGAATTGTTTATCTTTTAATATGATTCTCCCTTGGTTCATATTTACAAAGGTATCAAATTTAATTTTTTTGATTTTGATTTTATCCTATTTTTTTAGGAGGATGTTAAAAATAAAATCTAATTGTAAACATCCTCCTAGTATCAACTTTATTTCATTACATTCTTGTAGGAATTTCAATTCCTAATATATCCATGGCAGAAGAAAGTACTTGCAAAGTAGCTTGACTCATTTTCAATCTAAAAGCTCCTGCTGCTTCACTTTCTGCATTTAGCATGGATAAACCACTTGCCCAGAATTTATTATAAGCTTTTGCTAAATTATAAGCATAATTAGCAACATGAGAAGGATCATAATCTATTGCTGCTTGTTGAATTGTTTCTGGATATTGATATAATAAACGACAAACTTCTTTTTCGCTCTCTTGTATATGAGAATAATTTTTTGATTGTGACAAATCGTATTTATCTCCTGCTTTTCTCACTGCTGATTTTACTCTTACCGCAGCATATAAAATAAAAGGTCCTGTTTGTCCTTGTAAATCAAGAGATTCATCAGGATTAAAAATCATAGATTTTTTAGGATTGACTTTTATGATATAAAACTTGAGCGCTGCTAAACCAATTTGTTTAAAAATTATATTTTGCTCTTCTTGAGTTAAATCAGCAATACTTCCAATTTCTTGAGTTGTTGCAGTTGCTTCTTGAATGACTAATTCCATTAAATCATCAGCATCAACAACAGTTCCCTCTCTAGATTTCATTTTTCCTGTAGGAAGATTGACCATTCCATAAGATAAATGATGACAGCCCTCTGCATAAGGTTCTCCTAATTTTTTAAGGATAGCGAACAGAGCTTTAAAATGATAATCTTGTTCATCTGCTACTACATAAATCATCTTTTCTGTTTGATGATTTTTATATCTTAAATTGGCAGTGCCTATATCTTGCGTCATATACACAGATGTTCCGTCACTTCTTAAAACCAATTTATGATCTAATTTGGCATCTTCTAAATCAATCCAAATAGAGCCATCTTCTTTTGGATAAAAAGTATTATTTTTTAATCCATTCTCAATAATATTTTTTCCTAATAAATAAGTATCAGATTCATAATATAGGGTATCAAAATTAACGCCTAAATTTTTGTATGTTTCTTCAAAACCTTCATAAACCCAGCTATTCATTTTTTTCCAAAGATCCTTCGTTTCTTTGTCATTGGCTTCCCATTTCAAAAGCATTTCTTTGGCTTCTTTTCCAAGGAGGCTATATTCATTAAAATAAGTGTTTTTATATTTTTTGAAAAAATCAAAAATATTATCTTCTTTTACATTTTTATCATTTAAAATATTTTTCGCTTCATCCGAAGTTTGCCATTGAGCATATTCTTTTTTAAAATGTTGTTCAAATTGAACATACCAATGTCCTACAAAATGATCACTTTTCAAATCAGCTAGTTGAGGCGTTGCATTATCACCATATTTTTTCCAAGCTAGCATAGATTTACAAATGGCAATTCCTCTATCATTTACGATTTGTGTTTTAATCACATCATAACCTGCGGTTTCTAAAATTTTTGAGGTGGCCCATCCTAATAAAATATTTCTGATATGTCCTAGATGTAAAGGTTTATTGGTATTAGGAGAAGAAAATTCTACAAGGGCTTTTTTATTGTTTTTTTTTCCTTTCCCAAAGTTTTTATTTTGGATGATATCTTCAATAAAATTGAGCCAATATTGATCAGAAATAGTAATATTTAAAAATCCTTTAATTACATTAAATGATTCAAAATAATTGACATTTTGAATTAAATAATTTCCTAATTCTTCTGCAATTTTATCAGGACTTTTTTTGGCTAATTTTACAAAAGGAAAAGTTACAATAGTATAGTCTCCTTCAAATTCTTTTTTAGTAGGGCTAATCACTAAAGAAGAAGGATTGATTTCTATTTGATATAATTCTTGTAAGGCTTTGGGTACTTCTTGATTGATGGTTTCAAATATGTCCATTTTTTGATGTTTCATAATATTTAATAAATTAGCCTAATTGAGTGGCAAAGGTAATAATATCTAATGTATTTTAAGATAAGAACTAAAATTTATAAAAATGATATTCCTTATTTTGAAATGGCGTAAGTCCGTTCAAAAAAACGCCTCATAAATTGGCTTCCTTTTTCTTGACAGAATTGAATGTTTTTTTGAGGGATTTCGTGAATATTAG
>JAHDII010000238.1 GCA_020630895.1 Saprospiraceae bacterium | reverse complement strand
AATGGAACAATACCCTTATTAAAAAAATATAAAGAAGTTTCCTATGTGAAACTTGAAAACGAATTATTAAAAATGGGAGAAGATACAAGTTCTCTTTATGGATTTTATAATACCATAGAAAAATTAGAAGATAGAGGTAATTATAAGTTATTTGCCGATACTACTTTATATTCTAATTTTATATTAATCAACAAAGAAAAGTATGCTAATTTTGATCAACAAGCTTCTGCATATTATTTATCAATGCTAGAAAATAAATTATTTAATGCATACTCTCAAAAAGGAATACCCATTCAAAGACTCACACATAAATATTGGCAAAATAGAATTTCTAAAGTTCTTAAAATAAGGTATTTAATAGGAAATGCATATTATAATCAATATATTGTTACAGTACATAAAACAACCTTTACTTTTTCTGCTTGGAATAATGATTCATTAGCATTTGATGATGAAATTAAAAATATGAAATTCAAATAATTTAGATATAAATGGAAAAGTTTATAATAAAAACTGATTCAAATTTTGAAATTAAATTTGAAAAATATCCAAAGGAAATAAGAGAGAAATTATCTTATTTAAGAAATTTAATAATTGAATCAGCTGCTGAAATAGAAAGTATATTTGAACTATCAGAAACACTAAAATGGACAGAACCAAGTTTTGTTGTAAAAAAAGGAAGTACAATAAGAATTGATTGGAAATCAAAAAAACCTAATCAGTATGCAATGTATTTCCAGTGTACAAGTAAATTAGTACCAACTTTTAAAAAAGTATTTGGAGATAAATTCAAATATGAAAAAAGTCGAGCAATATTATTTTCTTTAGATGAGAAAATACCAACAAAAGAATTAAAAGAATGTATAAAATCTGCTTTGAAATATCATTTAGTAAAGAATGAGCCAATGTTAGGAATAAACTTGAAAGAAATATGAAATAATCATTGAAGATAAAGTGAATCAAATGAATTTATAAATATCAACAAATAAAAGACATGCAAAGTGTAGCTGTCTATACTTTACTTGGTCAATTATAAAGTTCGATCTTTATCAGATAAAATTTATATTAAAATGAATATAATACAACAAATACATACGATAATAAAAAAAATATTTGTGTTGCCTATCATATTTTATAGAACTGTAATTTCTCCACTAACCCCTCCTGCCTGTCGATACCAACCCACTTGTTCTATGTATATGATGCAAGCTATTCTTAAATGGGGTATTTTTAGAGGGACATGGATGGGAATCAGAAGAATATTACGGTGTCACCCTTGGTCAAAACATGATCCTATAGACCCTGTTCCTGAACCTGAAAAAAAAATCAATAATAATTAATAATTTATCATAATAATGAATATTCGTCCTCGTAGAAATAGAAAATCCAAAGCTACTCGAGCTTTATTAAGAGAAACATATTTGATGCCTGAACAATTAGTGTATCCTTTGTTTTTAGAAGATGGATTCAATATAAAAACAGAAATATCCTCTCTTCCCAATAATTTTAGGTGGTCTATCGATCGTTTACTTCCAGAAATAGAATCTTGCCTTGAATTAGGGCTTAAAAGTTTTATTCTATTTCCAGCCATTGATCAAAAATTAAAAAATAAAACAGCAACTTATGGTTACTCAGACGATAATTATTATTTAAAAGTATGCCATAAAATAAAAGAAACATTTCCCGAATCTTGTTTAATTTCCGATGTAGCATTAGATCCCTATAATTCTGATGGTCATGATGGTTTAGTACAAAATGGAAAAATTTTAAATGATGAAACACTTCCTATTTTAGGAAAAATGGCAGTAGCTCAAGCTCAAGCAGGATTTGATATTATAGGTCCTTCTGATATGATGGATGGACGAGTTGCTTTTATTAGATCCGCATTAGATCAAGCAGGATATTCTGAAACAAGTATAATGTCATATACAGCAAAATATGCTAGTGCTTTTTATGGTCCTTTTCGTCATGCCCTTGATTCTGCCCCTGTAGAATCTGAAGATATTCCTTCCGATAAAAAAACGTATCAAATGGATCCTGCTAATAAAAAAGAAGCACTAAGAGAAGCATTGTTAGATTATGAAGAAGGAGCTGATTTTATGATGGTAAAACCCGCTTTAAATTATTTAGATATTATTCATGTTTTAAATGAAAATTTTGATATTCCTATAGCTGCTTATCATGTAAGTGGAGAATGTGCAATGTTAGCTGCTGCTTGTAAAAATGGTTGGTTAGATTTTGAAACAGCAATGCCTGAAACCTTATTAAGTATTCATCGAGCAGGTGCTCAAATTATTCTAACTTACTTTGCTAAAGAGTATGCTCAAATGTGGAAAGAGGGAAAAATTGTATCCTAGAAATTAGGCAATATAATTCAAAATTAGGATTCAAATTGTTTAACAATATCTTCTAAATTATAGGTAATAAAACAATGTTTTCCTCTAGGACTTTTATAAGGAACTTTACAAGCAAATAATTGATCAATAATTTGATTCATTTCTTCTACACTTAGAGTTTTTCCTTTTTTTACAGCCGCACTATAAGAAAGTGATTGAGCAATATTCTCTTTTATATTAGGAGATAAATTGACATTCATTTTATATTGCTCCAACATAGATTCTATTAGCTCTTGTTCATTAATATTATTTTTAATGCCCGCAGGAACTCCATGAACAACAAAAGTTCCTTTTCCAAATTCCCTAATATCAAAACCTAAAAGATTAATTTGTTCTAATATTTGCTGAAGTATTGCAGCATCCGCAGGAGTAAATTGGATGGTTTTAGGAAATAATTCTTTTTGTGTAACAGGCTCTTGTTGCTCTAAAATATTAAGATATCGTTCATACAATATCCTTTCATGTGCTGCTTGTTGATGAATCAACATAAAACCAGAACGAATTTGGCTAATAATATATGAGTTATGAATTTGGTAAGGAGTTTTTTGTTCTTTAGAAAAGCCTCCCTTTTTATCATCTAATGAATTATTATTAGAAACTTTACTTTCAAAAGTAACAGGTTCTTTTTCATCTTCTTTCGAATCATCAGAAGAATCAAAAGCGTCTAAACCATCATATAATTTTTGCCAATTTTTTAAATTATTTTTATGTCGATTATCTGGATTAATAGATGACGAAACGTTAACAACTCTAGGTGTTTCATTATCAAAATTTTGCTTAGAACCTATATTTTTAGGTTGAATATTACTAAAAGAGGGCTCAGAATTAAAATCGAGAGTAGGAGTAACATTATACTGTGCTAAAGCATGTCTTACTGTAACTTTGAGGTAATTATAAATAAGTCGTTCATCATCAAATTTAATTTCTTGTTTAGTAGGATGAATATTAATATCTACTCTAGCAGGATCTATTTCTATAAATAAGACATACAAAGGATAATTATCTTTGGATAACAAATCTTCATAAGCCGTCATAATTGCATGATTCAAATAACCACTTTTGATAAATCTATCATTTACAAAAAAGAATTGTTCTCCTCTTGTTTTTTTAGCAAATTCTGCTTTTCCTACATAACCTTTTATCGTAACAATATCCGTTTCTTCTTCAACAGGAACTAATTTTTTATTTGCATTTTGTCCTAATAAATTTACAATACGTTGCCTCAAATTACCCGAAGGCAAATGAAACATTTCAGAACCATTATGATGAAGAGAAAAGAAAATATCGGGATGTGCTAAAGCTACTCTTTGAAATTCATCAATAATATGACGCATTTCAACAGTATTAGATTTTAAAAAATTTCTTCTAGCAGGAACATTATAAAATAAATTTTTAACCGCAAATTTTGTTCCCGCAGAACACTGACATGCTTCCTGAGTTTTAATTGCAGAACCTTCTATAATAATTTTAGTGCCGACATCATCCGAAGCCCGTTTGGTTCGCAATTCAATATGAGCAATAGCAGCGATAGAAGCCAATGCTTCACCTCTAAAACCCATTGTACGAATAGCAAATAAATCTTTAGCTTGTCTAATTTTTGATGTAGCATGACGTTCAAAACTCATACGAGCGTCTGTTTCAGACATACCACAACCATTGTCAATAACCTGAATTAAGGTTTTGCCTGCATCTTTTACTACTAATTTTATATTTGTACTCCCAGCATCTACAGCATTCTCTAACAACTCTTTTACTACAGAAGCAGGACGTTGAATCACTTCTCCAGCAGCAATTTGATTAGCTATAGCATCTGGCAATAATTTTATTACATCTGCCATGCAGCAAAAATTATTATTATTCTAATTTCTCTAAAAAATCAGGCACATAAAATTCAACTAAAAAGTAAGCCGCAAAAATTAAAACGATGATTAAAAATACAAGGAGCATATTTTGTCGATATACTGCTTTTTTTCTTTGTAATTCAAACGTTTTTGTATCTCCTGCACCTCTTTTAAATCTACTAGCAATTCTCGCTTTAGCTCCTTCGGGATCATTCTGAGCCATTACTTTTGCATTTTCAACTCTTTTATTTAACTCTTCTTTATTAGGATTAAAATATCGAGGAGTATATTCATACCTTTTATGTTTAGGTACTTTAAAGAGATTCATTCTAAGTGCCATAATCTTTAATTTTAATTCAAACAATAAGTCTATCAATATATATTGATGCAAATTGTGTTCTATTAGTTGTTTCTAAAACAAAGATACACTATTATCCTATTCTATGTATTCAAAAAATAAATGGCTTATTAACTTTTTTCAACAAGTTATCCACA
Source organism: Saprospiraceae bacterium (assembly GCA_020630895.1). Classification (GTDB taxonomy): domain Bacteria; phylum Bacteroidota; class Bacteroidia; order Chitinophagales; family Saprospiraceae; genus JAHDCE01. The sequence continues at coordinate 657 of JAHDII010000238.1, read as the reverse complement.
ACAATGAAATGATATGTTGTTCTTTTCAAAATTGGGATTACCTTTGTCTTTCATTCCGAAAAGGAGGTAAAAAATGAGTGATCAAATAAAACATGAATGTGGTATTGCGTTTATTCGTCTCTTAAAACCACTTTCCTATTACTATAAAAAATATGGTACAGCTCTGTATGGCTTAAATAAATTATTTTTATTGATGCAAAAAGAGCGAAATAGAGGTCAAGATGGAGCAGGTATTGCTACAGTAAAAATAGGTATGCAACCAGGGCAGCGATATATTAGTCGTCATAGAAGTAATAAAAAAGATTCTATCGAAGAGATTTTTGACCATATCCATTCTAATTATTTTAATCAGCATAAAGATAAATTGCCTCATGCTGCTTGGCTAAAAGAAAATTTACCCTTTACAGGAGAATTATTATTAGGTCATTTAAGATATGGAACTCATGGTATTAATAGTATTGAATCGTGTCATCCTTTTTTAAGACAAAATAATTGGATTTCAAGAAATTTAGTTCTTGCAGGAAATTTTAATATGACCAATGTAGAAGAACTATTTGATAATTTAGTGGGAATAGGTCAATATCCTAAAGAAAGATCAGATACCGTTACAGTACTTGAAAAAATAGGTCATTTTTTAGATATGGAAGTAGAAGAATT
>JAHDII010000237.1 GCA_020630895.1 Saprospiraceae bacterium | reverse complement strand
TATCTAAACCATTATTCATGTATTGGTCATTTTCAAAATTTGCACCTCCATGGCAATGAGCACAATCGGCTCCAGATTGATCTGGAAAAAAAGGATTGTATTCTGTTTCAAAAAGTATTCGTCCTCGTTCCTCACTATCTGTCAATTGTACTTCACCAGCGAGATATTTATCATATTTTGAATTATATGATACAATACTCAACATAAATTGCTCCATAGCTAAGGACATTTTTTCAGCAGTAATTTCTTCTGAACCAAAAGCCCTCATAAACTGATCTCTATACGTTTTGCTATCGTTCAATTTAGCGATAGCATTTTCTAAAGTTTCATTCATTTCTAAAGGATCTTGAATAGGAAGTAAAGATTGATCACGAAGCAAATGTGCTCGACCATCCCAAAAGAATTCATTACTGTGCCAAGCCATATTGAAAACAGGCATTGCTTGACGTTTACCTGGAAGCATTTCAACACCAATAGAAAATCGTGTAGAATCTGAAAATCCGTCTGGCTGACGATGACAACTTGCACAAGATTGTGAGTCATCTTTTGAAAGCATTGTTTCATAAAAAAGCATTCTTCCCAATTGTACTCCTTGTTCTGTTAGTGGATTATCTGTAGGAAGATCAGGAGCAGGTAAGGCTCCATGTTCTAAGATAAAAGGAGTTTCATCATGTAAAACAGGCTCATCTTTTTTACAAGTCATGAGAAAAAGTAAACAAGCTAAAAGAACTATTATATATTTTATTTTAGACATATTACTAAAAATTATTTTGTAAATAATGGATTATTAATAAAAGTTTCATCAGTTAATGATTTCAAAAATTCAATGAGGTCATTTTTTTCAGAATGGCTTAAATTGAGTGGTTGAATGAGATCATTTTTATGTGGATGATTTTTGCCTCCACTTTGATAATGATCAATGACTTCTTCCAAAGTATTCAAAGAACCATCATGCATATATGGAGCTGTTAATTCGATATTTCTCAAGCTAGGAACTTTGAATAAAGCACGATCAGATTCTTCTCCTGTTAATTTGAATCTACCATCATCGGCATATACTTCATATAATCCATTGTTTTCAAAAGCATAGTTGGTGAAATTAAAATCACTATGACATTTTGAACAATGGGTTTGTTCACTAAAAAATAGTTCCATTCCCTTGATAGCAGAATCTGAAAGAGCAGAAGACTTATTATAATTTTGATACTGATCATAAGCACTATAACCACTCAAAAGGCTTCTCTCAAAACAGGCAATAGCACGAGTAATCACAAAGGCATCTATCTCTCTATTGTAGGCATTTTGTGCCATTTCTACATAAGTTGGATCATTTTTTAATCTATCTATAATGAGTACAATATTAAAATCGAATTCATTATGCTCTTGAATAGGAACTAGAATTTGCATTTCTAAAGTAGGAACGCCTCCTTCACGAGTTAAATAAGGTTGATAAGCAACATTGGCTAAGGAAGGAGAATTACGTGTACCTAGTCGATCTTCTACTCCTAAACTAAAAGGAACATCATCACTAAAAGATAGAAGGGGGTTATGGCAAGAAGCACAACTAATGGAGCTATCCAAAGACATTGCTTCATCAAAAAATAGTCTTTTTCCTAAATCCCATCTAGCTTTTGTAAATTCATTATCTTGAGGAACATCTATCTCTGGAAAACCATTAGGAATTTCCATGAGATGAGGCATATAAAAAGGCTCTATTTCTTCCTCTTCTTTGCAAGAAATAAAGATTACAATCAAGAATAAAAAATAATAGAGCCATTTCATAGCTCCTTATTTTGAAACTAATTTTTTGGTAATAATAGGATGTCCTTCTTTGATTAAATTGATGAAATAAAAACCTGCATTATCTATATTAATATCAATAGTAGAATTACTTCCTACTTCATCAAAAAACATAATTTGTTTTCCAAGTATATTAGTTACAGATATTTGGTAGTTTAAATTTTGAGTAGTTTCTAAAGTAATAGTTGCATTGCCTTTTGCTGGATTTGGAAATATATTAAATGTATTGACTTCACTAAAATCAATTGTTGATGTTGTTTCACTTGCAGGGCTAAAAACAAAATCTCTAAAATTTTCTAAACATTGTTTGGCTTGTAAATTATCTCCATGAACAATTACTCCTGAATTAACTCCAATATTTTCTAATGCTCTTGCATAATCTGCATCTAAACTAATTAAAATTTCATTATTACTAGCAGTTAAATTCAAATCGACTTCGGTTTTGAAATAGTTATTATCTCCTAGACCATGTAATTGGAATAGTTGATTAAAAGCACTGCCTCCATATCCTTCAAAAGCTATAAAACGATAGCCTGCCGTCCAGCCCCAATGCATAGAAGGAAGTTGAGGAGCTAATGGATGAGAAGATGGATAACTTGAAGGATCTGCATGATTATGATCCGGATCTACTCCAATGTGAAAACTAACTTTTTCTACTGAATTAATGTTGTGATCTCCCAAATCTACTTGCGTAGTACCTTCTGCATCTACTAAAATCCATACATCTTGAATCGCTGTTTCTGTACCACCATCATGAGTAATTGAAATTTCAGAAATATAATATTCTAGTCGAGTGACTTCAAAATCATGATTGATATTATTTTTTGCTCCTGTTTCCATTGCAAAATCAGTATCACCTAATTTGTGATTAATTTTGAATTGAATATTGTTTTGAGCAAAACTATTAATGCTTAGCATTAAAAATAAAATAGCTAATAGTAATATTTTTTTCATATCTAAAATTTTTATTTGAGTAGGAAAATATAAGTTATAGAATTATCATTAAAGATAATTAAATAATTCATAATTATAAATTTCTATACAAGAAAGAAATTAAAAGATATAAAGCTTATGATATGTATTTTCTAATACTTGAAGAGAAGTTGCAAAATGGATGTAAGGAATTAAGGTAAATTAATTTTTAAAAATCGGATATTTTTAATGTTCCAAGTCAACTTAGAAAGCGGAGGATTCGAATAGTATAGGTTTAAAATATCAGCATGTTCTACTGAAGCAATTCCTGTTTTTTCTGCGGGGATATAACCATAAATTCCTTCAGCATCTTTTACATAAAACCAATTTTTTATTTTTTTCTGTCCTTGTTCTACAACATATTTTTCATAATGTTTGATAATCGTCAAAGATTGATCTTTGCGAAGATAGGAAATAGTAGCACTCTGATTTTGAGGTTCTTTTTTGAGAGCTGTTCCTGTTTTCCAAACTCCTCCTTGAATCGCCATTGTAGCACTGCCATATAAATTTTTAAAAGTTTTAGTTCTTTTATCCCAATTGTAATAAGTGGTAACATATTCCATGCATCGCTCCGATTTTTTAAAACGAGCATCTGTTTCACAATTTTGAGAATAATCTTGGCAAGGCATATAATCAATATAACTGACTCGTATAGATTGATTTTCTATTTCTATAAATTTATATAGAGCAGGAGAGGGAACATTGACTTCATAAGCCAAGCTCATGTGTTCTAAAAAGATAGAAGCTAATGTTCCTGCTTTCATTGAAAAAATTTCGACTTCTTTTTCTTCAATATGACTACCATTATTTAAAGTACTTCTTTGTATAATAAATTCTTCATAACCATCACCTGTAATATCTCTACAAGAAATTCTTTGAATTAAAGTTTCTCCTCTAGCACTTTCCCCCGCACATTTCATTAATACAGAACGCCCTCTATGATTCGTTGCTACTAAATAATATTCATTATATAGTGGATTCATATAATCATGTTGATGAAAATTATCTCTTCCTTGGATAGAAGCAATCCAAGTAGTTGCATTTTCAAAACCGCTGCTTAATTTTACTTTTTTCTGATGAAAAGGTTGAAAGATATGATTCAATTCTTGTTGTGCAACAAAAACAGCTAAGCCATCTCCAAAAATCCATCCTATATCTCCATTAGAGCTCTTAATTTTGTACCACTTGAATTTTTGTTTTTGATCAGCATCTGGATGTTGAAGAAGACTTTCATCTATAATATTAAAAACATCTCCTTCTTTAAAAAAAATACGAGTAGGCTCCACAAAGGAACTATCCTTATAGAGTCTTACTTGGTTGAGTGCTGTTGCAGAAGTTTGATCAATTGTAACTCCCCAACAATTTATACTCGCCAATAATAAAATAATATGTATTGCTAGTTTCTTCATCACGATTCTTCTCTTGCAATAAGTACACCGAATATAGCAAAACACCAATTATAGTGCCGCTTTTATTATTTTTTTAACAATATGTACTGTGTTGAAGGAAAAGATACTACTAGATATTTTCGTATGAATAACGATAAATATCTAGTAGTAGTATGGAAAATCCTATAGGACAGGATCAAAATGAACTAATTTTTCAAATTGAAGTACTCTTTCTTTAATCATCTCTTGAGAAAGATGACTAATTCTTTCAATTCCAAATCTTTCTACACAAAAAGAAGCTAAAGCAGAACCTGCAATAATTGCTTTTTTCATTCCTTCGGCAGAAGTATCTCCTGTTTTAGCAATGTACCCCATAAATCCACCAGCAAAAGTATCTCCTGCACCTGTTGGATCAAATACTTCTTTTAGCGGCAAAGCAGGAGCATAAAACATATCATTTCCATGAAATAATAAGGCACCATGTTCTCCTTTTTTGATCACTAAAATTTTAGGCCCTTTTTCCATAATCTTTTCAGCAGCTGTAACTAAAGAATATTCACTAGATAATTGGCGTGCTTCTTCATCATTAATAATAAGGACATCAATTTTTTTCAAAACTTTGTGTAAATCGTCCCAAGCAATATCCATCCAAAAATTCATAGTATCAAGGGCAATTAATTTAGGTTTTGATGTTAATTGCTCAATGACTCTCATTTGAACTTGAGGAGTTAAATTGCCCAACATAATATATTCTGAGTCTTTATAAGAGTCAGGAAGAATAGGATCGAAGTTCGCTAATACATTTAATTGGGTGTCTAAAGTATCACGTCCGTTCATATTTGTGTGATATTTTCCAGCCCAAAAGAAAGATTTTTCTCCTTTTTTGATTTGAAGCCCTTCCATATTAACTCCTCTTCTTTTTAGACGATCTAATTCATTTTCAGGGAAATCATCTCCAATTACGGAAACTAAACGAATATCATCTGTGAAGTAAGAGGCTGACCATGAGATATATGTGGCTGCTCCACCAATAATTTTTCCTGCCTTTCCATAGGGTGTTTCTATATCATCAAAGGCAACTGTTCCTACTGTAAGTAAACTCATTGAAAAAAAAATTAAATTATTTTAGTAAAAAATTACTGCAAATATTGCACAATTCTTTTAGATACCCTAAATTTGCATCGCTTTAAGAAAATAAAGTTACTAAAAGAAGGAACTTTATTCAAGTAAAAAAACTTGTACTACTACAATGCCTCCTTAGCTCAGTTGGTTAGAGCACCGGACTGTTAATCCGTAGGTCCTAGGTTCAAGTCCTAGAGGGGGCGC